>NZ_JBSXOP010000058.1:0-4608 GCF_056859535.1 Marinobacter sp. L-46 | reverse complement strand
CAACAACACCGCCACGAAACTGGACGAGACCGAGTCCCTGTTCCTGGTCGATTTCATCAGCCGCTACGCACTGACCGCCAGTGCCGATGTCTTCCTGAAAGTGGACAACCTGTTCGATGAACAGCAAATTGTCTCACGTTTACCCGATGGCGCCATGGCGAACCTGCCGCGCACCGCTTCACTGGGGTTAAGCGTTAATTTCTGACGAATGACCGGGTTGGCCTGGTTTCCGGGCGAACCCGCTGTGAATGGCCCACTGATGAGACCCGGCCCGTTGGCCGGGTCTTTTTTTATGCCGGGCAGGGGAAGCAATTCCCATACTCCGGCCCGAGAGTAAGGTAGACTGCGGACACAAAGTTCCGACCACATCGCCCAAAGGAGTCCCTTCGATGCGCCGCCCGTCACCGGTATACCTGCTGATCATACTGGCCGCTTCCCTGCTGTTCAGTGCCTGCTCTCGTCAGGACATCTACCAGACCGCGATTGATTTTGAACGATCATCGGCGGGTCTGGAGGCGGCGAGCGTGGCAGTGGGCAACCTTGACATCGCCTATCTCAGGAACCAGGAAGTGAGCGCAGGCGACGCCATCGTCATGATCCATGGCTTCGGGGCCAACAAGGACAACTGGACCCGTCTGGCCGGCCACCTGACCGACGACTTCAATGTCTATGCGATCGATCTGCCGGGGCATGGTGACAGCAGCAAGCCCCTCGACATCGGCTACCGCCTGGAAGATCAGGCCGGTTATGTCGCACGCATCCTCGACGCGCTGTCGGTTGATGAGGCACACGTCATGGGTAACTCCATGGGCGGGGCGATTACCGCGCTTTACGCCGCCAATCATCCGGACAAGGTGCAATCAGCGGTACTGTTCAGTCCCGCCGGCATCCTGGAATACGAGAGCGAACTGGTGGATCTGGTTAAGGCCGGTGACAACCCCCTGATTCCGAAACAGCCCGGTGACTTTGAACGCCTGATGGACTTCGCACTGGAGAAAAAACCGTTTGTGCCCTGGCCCATTATGGGCGTGCTGGAGGAGCGCGCCATCGCCAACCGGGAGGTCAACGAGGTCATCTTTGCCGCTATTCGCGATACCGGCTTCGAACCGGAATTTCGCAATGCCATCACCAACATTCAGGCACCGGTTCTGGTGGTCTGGGGCAAGCTGGACCGGGTGATCGACTACCGCAATGCGGATGTCTTCGTTGAAGCCATCCCCGATGCCCGCAAGGCCATTCTGGATGACATCGGGCACGCACCAATGGTCGAGGCCCCGGAGCAATCCGCAGAGCTGTTTCGTGAGTTCCTCGCGGAATCACAGCCCTGAAACCATCCGCTACTACAGCTGAACGCAAAAAACAGGTAGGCTTCAGGGCGTTGTAATCATCTGTCAGAAGATTCGCCATGCCTGAAGCCATCTGGATCAGTTTCGCCTTTGTTACCGGCCTGCTTGTTAAAGGCATCGGCCTGCCGCCACTCGTCGGTTACCTGGCCGCGGGCTTTGTGCTCAGCGGCCTGGCCGCCAACACCGAAATTACCGCAGAGCCCACCGATGTGCTGGCTCACATCGCCCACCTGGGCGTTCTTCTGCTGCTGTTTACCGTTGGCCTGAAACTCAAGCTGCGCTCCATCATCAGCCCGGAAGTGATCGGCGGCAGCCTGCTGCACTTTGCCATCACCTGCGTAGTGTTTGCCCCCGGCCTGTACCTGCTGTTCGACCTGGACTGGACCACCGCCCTGATGCTGGCGATTGCCCTGTCCTTCTCCAGCACCGTGCTGGCGGCCAAGGTACTGGAAAGCAAGCGGGAACTGCGGGCCTTCCACGGCAGGGTAGCCATCGGCATATTGATCATGCAGGACCTGATCGCCCTGGTGGTGATGAGCCTGGCTGCCGGCAAAACCCCTTCCGAGTGGGCGCTGATTGTCTTTGGCCTCCCCCTGCTGCGGCCCCTGCTTTACCGGCTGATGGATGCCAGCGGCCATGATGAGCTGCTGGTGTTGCTGGGCTTGTTGCTGGCACTGGTGGTTGGCGGCCTGGGCTTCGAGGCGGTAGGCCTGAGTTCGGAACTGGGGGCGCTGGTGTTCGGTGCCATGCTGGCCAACCATCCCCGTTCCCAGGAGCTGGCCAAGTCCCTGTGGAGCGTGAAGGAAATCTTCCTGGTGGGTTTCTTCCTGCAGATCGGCATTGGTGGCCTGCCGGACCAGCAGGCCCTGATCTTTGCCGTAGTAGCTGCCCTGTTGCTGCCGCTCAAGGGCATACTGTTCTATTTCCTGCTGCTGGGCTTCCGCCTGCGCGCCCGCAGCAGTTTCCTGACCTCCCTGTCGCTGACCAACTACAGTGAGTTCGGCCTGATCGTGGCCAGTGTGGCACTGCCGGAATGGCTGGTACCACTGGCCATTACCGTATCGCTGTCGTTCGTCATATCCGCTCCGCTCAACCGTTTTGCCCACGGGTTGTTCGAGCGGATCGGCCACTACCTTGCCCGGTTCGAAAGCCGCAAACGCCATCCGGATGAACAACCCATCTCCCTGGGCGACACCCGGATTCTGGTGATGGGTATGGGGCGCACCGGCACCGCCGCCTATGACTGGCTGAAAACCCGGGAGGACCGCATCATGGGCCTGGATTCAGACCCCGCCAAATCGGAGAAACATCAGGAGGAAGGCCGCAACGTGGTGTTTGCCGATGCGGAGGACACCACCTTCTGGGAAGGCCTGCACATGCCCTCGCTGGAGTCGGTGGTGCTGGCCATGAGTGACATCGAGGGCAAACTGATTGCCGCCCGCATGCTGCGTAAGCTCGGGTTCACCGGTTACATTGTTGCCCACACGATGTACGCGGACGAGGCAGAGAAGATACGCGAAGCCGGGGCGGACGATGCCTACCTCACCATGAGCGAGACCGGCGTAGCCCTCGCCAGCCACCTCATGGACAAATCAGGGCTTCAGACCGCGCAGGTGCGGAACCCGGTATAAACATCATTGCGGGCCGGCAGGTAGGCCTGCCGGTAGGTGCCACGGATAAGGATGGATGAGGTGGCGCAGCCGCCCCCTTTGGTCACCTTGTGGGTCGCGAACTGCAGGGTGGACATGAACGGGTACATGTCCACCTTGAAGCCGTCGTAGGGCAGAAACTCGTTGCTGGTCCATTCCCACACGGTGCCGATCATCTGCCGGCAGCCAAACGGGCTGTCTCCGGCGGGGTAGTCGGACACCGGGTTGCGGGCCATGGTGCGGGCATCCATATCGGCCCGTGAAGCATCCGGAGCCTCGTTGCCCCAGGGATACCGGCGGAAGGATTCGCCGGGTTTGTTGCCCAGTGCCGCGACTTCCCATTCATTCTCGGTCGGTAAGCGTCGGCCGGCCCACTTGCAGAACGCCTCCGCCTCCCAATACGTCACATGAGTGACCGGCGCATCCGGCTCCAGCGGCAGCCACTGGTCAAACACCCGCTCCTGCCAGTGCCCCTCATGCCAGCGCCAATACAGCGGATGCCGTGGCACCGCCATCCGGGGCTCCGCAACCCCGTGCACCAGCGCCACATCCACTTCAGTCTCCAGCCACTTCCGGCCCCCGAACGACCAAAGCTCAGGGCGCTTATAGCCATCGTCCTCAACAAACGCCTGAAACTCCCGGTTACTCACCAGGGTACGACTGATCGCAAACGCCGGCAGCTCCACCTCAAAACGTGGTTTTTCGGTATCAAACGCAAAGTCCTCGGTCGCATACTGTTCAGACTCACCCGGCATCCCGATCACCCAACGCCCGGCCGGAATCTGCGCATCACCGCTCACCGGCTCGCCCGGAGCCGGCCGGTCGCCCTTGCAATCCACCGGCGCCGGATAACCCTCCGTCTGCCGACACCAGATCAGCGACTCGATATGCATGTTCTGGTGGTAAATAGCGTATCGGTAGAGATACAGCTCTTTATCGGTCAGCTCCCGACCCTTGATGCGTTCGGCAACCCGGTCGTAGATGGTGTTGAAATACTTGAGAGTGTCTTCCCGGCCCGGAAACAGATCCCGACTCCAACGATCTTTGTGATCGACATGGAAAGAGTCCCACAGGTCATCCATGGAAGGATCATAGCTGGGCGTACCGTCCAGCAGGTTAAAGACAAAGACCTCGTAGAAGAACGCTGAGTGGCCCATTTCCCAGAGCGGTGGATTCACGCCCGGGTGATACGGAACATCCAGTTTCTCTTCGGGCAAAGTAACAATCAGCTGTTCTGTCCGGCTGCGAGCCAGCTCAAGTTCAGCCAGAAGCTGAGATTTCATGTCGTCAACCACCATTAGTGCCACGCTCTCTAGTGTTATTCCCAAGGTAGGGGAAGACGTGTCGGGAAGGCGTGTCCAAAAATGTGCGGAGCCATGGATGGCGGAGCAGAAGCGCCACAGGGATGTGCCGCAAGGAGCGGTTTTTGGACACGCCTTCCCGACGCGGCTTCATACTCCAGTGAAGAGTACCATCGAGTAGGAGGGGGAGTTGCCTCCCCCGTCCTCTCACACCACCGGGCATACGGTTCCGTACCACGGCGGTTCATGATTGACTCTGAAACCGTGTCATCGTATCCAGCAAGCTTACCAGAGACAGGCGGTCGAAGACCT
>NZ_JBSXOP010000057.1:0-96352 GCF_056859535.1 Marinobacter sp. L-46 | reverse complement strand
CCGCGATCTTTATCGGGGCCTTGCTTCCGCCGGATAGGCCAACTCAACCACTGGCAAAAAACAATCCTCCCGGAATCCTCTGCCGGGACAGCCCGCTATTGCCTAAACACTGCATGCTGGTTATTTATCAACCAATCTCGGACCATCGGTTGCTCCCGCTCTTTGCTTCCAGACCTCAAAGTCAGAATCTCACCCAG
Source organism: Marinobacter sp. L-46 (assembly GCF_056859535.1). Taxonomy (NCBI): domain Bacteria; kingdom Pseudomonadati; phylum Pseudomonadota; class Gammaproteobacteria; order Pseudomonadales; family Marinobacteraceae; genus Marinobacter; species Marinobacter sp. L-46. The sequence continues at coordinate 96,155 of NZ_JBSXOP010000057.1, read as the reverse complement.
TTATCGCCTCTTGTTGGCGCAGAGGTGGGCTTGACGGGTATATTGGCGAGCGAAGTCACTGATTCAGGTAATTACTCAGCACAAGCCGTGCCATTTGGAACTATTCATATATTTCAGTAGGTTGCGGGATCTCTGGTCGTTCAGGCAGGGGCGCCCGGTTCTGTGCCGGGGTGGTTTTGGTGCAGAAAATGGACAATTGCACCAAGGTGAACACCAATCGAGAGGCTTTCCACGGGATCTTTTTAACGGTGCAGCCTGGCTTCAACCTGCGCACCATGCGGCATTCAAGGCCCTTACAGGCATCAAAGCGTGCACTGGCCTCCTAATTGCTTTCTTTAAAGACAGACAACTCAGGCAACGAAGCCCGCCCCCGGCTCTGGAAACAGAACCCGGGAGGCGGGTTTTTTTGGTTAAAAGCGAGGAACAGCATGAAACACCACGACACCCCAACGGACTCTATTGCCACCACCTGCCCCTACTGTGGTGTTGGCTGCGGTGTGCTGGCCACCTCCGGCTATGTCGGGGGCGATCGCCTGCATCCGGCTAATGGCGGCCGGCTTTGCGTCAAGGGCTCTGCCTTGCACGAGACGCTGGAGGATCCGAACCGGTTGTTGGAGCCAAAGGTCGGGGGGCGTGAGGTGACGTGGGCTGAGGCCATTGACCGGATAGCCGGGGCCATTTCTGAATCGGTGCGGGAGCATGGTCCGGAGTCGGTGGCTTTCTATCTCTCCGGGCAGTTGCTCACGGAGGATTATTACGTTGCCAACAAGCTGGCCAAGGGCTTTATCGGCACTCCGCATGTGGATACCAATTCCAGACTGTGCATGTCCTCGGCCGTTGCGGCCCACAAGCGTGCCTTTGGCGAGGACTGTGTCCCGGGCTGCTACGAGGATCTTGAGCTGGCGGACTTGCTGGTGCTTGCGGGCAGCAACGCCGCCTGGGCCCACCCGGTGCTGTACCAGCGGATGAGTGCGGCAGGTCGTCAGGGACGGAGAGTGGTGGTCATCGATCCCAGAAAGACAGCAACGACCGACCTGGCGGACCTGCACCTTCAGCTTCGCCCCGGAACAGACACCCTGTTGTTCAATGGCTTGCTGGTCTGGCTGCAGGATCATGAAGCGCTGGCGGATGACTATATTGCAAAGCACTGTAACGGTTTCGAGGAAACCCTGGCGATCGCCCGGTCCTGTGCCCCTTCTGTGCAAGCGGTGGCCAGCGGCTGCGATCTGGCAGCAGAAGATGTACGGTGCTTCTATGAGTGGTTTGCAGACACCGGGCGCACTGTGACCGCTTTTTCCCAGGGTATTAATCAGTCGGTCGCCGGTACCGACAAAGCCAATGCCATCATTAACTGCCATCTGGCTACCGGGCGGGTGGGCCTACCGGGTGCGAGCCCGTTTTCGTTAACCGGGCAGCCCAATGCCATGGGTGGTCGTGAGGTCGGCGGGCTCGCCAATACCCTGGCAGCCCATATGGATTATGACACCCCGGGCGCCATGCTCCGGGTCTCGGATTTCTGGCACAGCGAGCAGATGGCCAAGGGGCCTGGCCATAAAGCCGTGGAGTTGTTCGAGGCGGTTCACCGGGGTGAGATCCGTGTGCTCTGGGTAATGGGAACCAACCCCGCAGTCAGCCTGCCGGACACTGACCGGATTCACCAGGCACTGTCCCGTTGCCAGACGTTGATCGTTTCGGACTGTGTGGCTCAGACCGATACCACGCAGTTTGCCGATATCCTCTTGCCGGCTGCCGGCTGGGGCGAGAAAGATGGAACGGTGACTAATTCGGAGCGTCGCATTTCGCGCCAACGGCGGTTTCTATCCCTGCCGGAGAAGGTCCGGCCGGATTGGCAGATTATGCGGGATGTTGCCTGGGCCCTTGGCCATGCCCAAGCCTTCGACTACCGTTCCCCGGCCGATATTTTTCGTGAACATGCTGCGTTGTCCGGTTATGGAAACGGGGGCGAGCGTGTGTTCAATATTTCGGCGTTGTCTCAGCTCAGTGACAAGGAGTACGACGAACTGGCGCCGGTGCAGTGGCCGGTTACGGATGGCAATCCAGGAGCCTGGATGCAAACCCGCCGGCTGTTTTCGCACGGCAGGTTCCCTACGCCGGATGGCCGGGCCCGGTTGGTGCCTGTGTCCAGTTTGCCGCCCGGGCAGCAACCGAGCCCCCGGTATCCACTGGTGGTGAATACCGGGCGAATCCGGGACCAATGGCACACCATGACCCGAACGGTCGTGGCCCCCAGACTGCTTGCCCATCGCAGCGAGCCCTTTATTGAGCTGCACCCGGCGGATATTGCCAACTTTGGCCTGACGGAAGGCGCGCTGGCGTTGCTGCGTGGGCAGGGCGGTGCCGGTTACGTTGGTCGGGTGCGGGCCAGCACCGGGCAGCGTACCGGTGAAGTGTTTGTGCCCATTCACTGGAATGGCCGGTTTGCCTCTGCCGCCCTGGCCTCCAGCCTGATCCGGCCGGTTGTGGACCCCATCTCCGGCCAGCCAGAAGGCAAGCACGGGGTGGCGACAATCCGGCCCCTGGTGACTTGCTGGCAGGCGAAGCTGATGTTGAATGATGCCAGCGATGTTTCATTGGACACCACTGCCCTTGTCTACTGGAGCCGCCAGCGCTTGCCCCACAGTCACAGCTGGTGGTTCGCCGGTGGCCATGACATGAACTGGGGTGACTGGGGGCAAGGGTGTTTTTCCCGGGAACCGGAAATGGTGATGGAGGACCGCGCCAGGCAGCGTTACCGAGCCGCCTGGCTCAGCGGCGATCGACTGGATGCCGTGTTACTGGTTGAACCCTGTGCTCAGACCATGCCGGATCTGGACTGGCTGGACAGTTGCTTCGGCAGCGGTGAGCTGGGGCCGGAACAACGCCGGTCGTTACTGGCAGCAGGGACGGTGGAAGGCGAGGCGGCGGGGCCGATTATCTGCACCTGTTTTGGCGTGGGTGAGCACCAGATTGCCCAAGCCATTGAGCAGGGCATGGCCAGCCCGGAGGCACTGGGCGAGCACCTGAAGTGTGGTACCAACTGTGGCTCCTGCCTTCCGGAGATACAGGACCTGCTTGCTCGCACCGGGGCCCGGGAACCCGCCTGAGTCAGGCCGCAGCAGCCCGCCGAAGCAGCGACAGCGGCACCCGGTAACGAAGGATCCGGGCATGCTGGCTGACAGTCACGGTGCAAGTCTTGCGGTTAACGCGCACCACCTGGCCTTGAATTTCGCGTCTGCCGTCGTCGAATACCACTGAATCCCCCACCTGCCAGTGCCGATGCTCCGCAGTGGGACTCGGAAACTCAAAGGGCCCGGCGGATAGCTCGATCCCGCAGCCGCTGGCCTGTTCCGCAAGGTATAGCCGGGTGGCGTTTGCGGCACCGCTGTGGTGCAACTCATCCAGCGCTTCATAGAAATGCCGGTTATGCACCGAGCCGTAATGCCGCTGCCCGGCGCTGTGCTGCAACAAATGGGCAAACTCGTGGCAGCAGGTGTGCGCCAGCAGGTTCAGCACGCTTACTTCACCGTCAAAATACCCCCGGCCACGGATTTCCCGGGTGGATAACCAGCCCTGGGCGGTTTCCGGTTGGTGCTTGGCGGCAATCATCCTGGCCCCGTAGGTGATCAAGTGTTGCTTCTTGCGGGGATCATAACGGTGGTAAGTGGCTTGCCCGGAGCCTACGCGCAGCACCAGTCCTGCACACTGGTTCTGTTTTCGAACCCAGCTTGCAGCCGGCGCCCATAGAATGTCCCGGGTGGCCTGGCACATGAGAGTGCCGAGTGTCTTTGTAAATTCGGGGAGTGAAGATGTCACGAGTTAACGGGCTTCCAGTTCTTTGCGAGCCGTCATTGCCAAAAAGGCTGACCGGCTCATATGTCTGCTCCGGGCCTCCTCGTCAATGCGACGCAACAGGCCTTCCGGAAGGCTGACGTTAAGGCGGACAGATCGGGTTTTCAAGCGGTTAACGTCTATATCCACCATCATCCAGAGACCACCCTGATAGTCACGGTTATTCATCAGGTCGTCCAGGGAGGACGGCGAGGGAAGCTCCATGTCTTCGTCTTCGCAGTAAAGCTCAATGGCCTCCTGGATTTTTCCCGGCAACTCCTGCCATTGGTCGGCAGCGGAAAAACAGCCGGGGAAGTCCGGAATTTCTGCGCCGTGGGCGTGCTCGTCGTCGCCCTTGTGTACGTATACGGGATAAAGCACGTTTACCTCCAGTCCCAGCCGGCCTGACGATAAATGCCACACAGAGTGTTAGCGATTTTGTTGTGTATGTTTACACAATGGTTTGTTCCTGACAATGAAGCCCGGAAACAAAAACGGCCGGCCCGAAGGCCAGCCGTTTTCCGAGGATCGAACCTGAAAAATCAGGCTTCGATTGGCGAGCGCCAGTCGTCCGCACCGGAAGTACCGGCAACGGCATGCTCCCAGGTTACCTTGCGGTAGGACAGGGAAACGGTTACCAGCTGGGTGAAGTCCGCGTTGGCAGCGTCCTGGCAGTGGGGCATGTTGCAGTTGATGTCGATGATGGTGGCATCTTCCAGGATGGTGGAGAAGAAGTGCTCCTGCTTGCCTTCTACGGAAGTGCGGTACCACTTGAGCTCTACTTTCGGCAGCATTTCGCCGGAAGCCAGGGCGTTGTACATCAGCGGGGTGGCTTTGTTCAGGGCGGAAGTGAACTTGAACGGCTTGTGCACGCGCTGGCCGGAAGGCTGACCGGATTGGGGGTCAGTCGGAACGGTGACAACGTGGCTGAATTCCTGAACCAGCACTTCGTCTTCGTGACCTTCAACGTAGATGTTGCCTACAGAATCGGAAGTGAATGCGCCGGCGGTGATGTTGCCCTGAGTTTTACCTTCGATGCTGATATAACAAGGAGTTGGCATAGTCTGCTCCATGACAATGTGTGAGTGAGTGTCCCAAGGTTGTTCCCTGGACGGCGTAACTGATAACAATCCCCGTGCCAGTTTTTTAATTCGCATATAAAACATATAGTTATGTGTTGTTGTGGCGTTTCCTGAGTGCCTTCGGGCAACGCGTTGCCTGGCGTACGGGCGAGCTTTTGCTGGCCGGGCAAGAAATGGCCCGGAGCTCAGATCCAGGAGCCTCCGGCCAGGGAAGTTAATAGCGCCAGCAGAAGCAGGGCCGAGACGCCTTGCCAGAAACGCACCGGATGCCGTTCCATGAGCGGCGGATGGTGACGGGCACGCCAGTCCTGCCCGGGGTGTCGGAGTTCGTAGAGCAGTTCCGATAACGCCGGGTAGCGACGATGGGGTTCCGGGTGGGTGGCCCGGGCCAGGGTGGCATCCAGCCAAGGCGGCAGGTCTTCGCGCCAGGCCCTGGCTGGCCGGTATGTCAGAGCCCGCAGTTGTTTGCGAGTGCGGATGCGGGGTACATCGGTGTGGTAGGGCAGGTGCCCGGTCAACAGCTGATAAACAATCACGCCCAGGGCGAACTGGTCCGACTGCCAGGTACCCGGCTCGCCCAGAAACAGTTCCGGCGCTGAGTAGAGGGCTGCGCCAACCGGATAGTCGGTGGCAGGTTTGCCGGCTTCTTCAAGACCGGCGACCCGGGTAGCTCCGAAATCGACCAGCATGGCCTGGCCATCGGGTGTGATCAGGACATTTTCCGGTTTCAGGTCCTGATGCACCATTTCCAGCCGGTGAAAGGCCCTGAGTCCCCGGATAATCTGCTCGGCCAGTTGTCGCACGGTTTCCAGGTCTGGCTGAGGGTGGTCAAGCATCCATTGCCGCAAGGTACAGCCTTCCACATAGTCAGTGGCCAGGTACAGGCAACTTTGCGGGCGCTCCGGGGCAAAGATGGCGACCACATGGGGGCTCTGCACGCGCTGGGCAATCCAGCGTTCGGTGGCAAATCGCTCCAGTTCGTCCGGGTACTGTCGTAACTCCATGGCGGGAAACTTGATTGCGACTTGCTTCCCGGAACTTTCATCCACGGCCAGGTAAACGTGGCTTCGGCTACTGATGTGCAGGGCCCGGATGATCCGGTACCCGTCCAGCACCTGTCCGGGTACGGGCTCGGGCGCGAAGGGCAGTTCGCGATAGGTCTCCTGGGCGCTGACGTCCTGTGTCCGAGAGGGTAACTGGAGTACGCGCAGTACCTGAACGGTCAGGTTATCCTCACTTCCCCGCTCCAGTGCCAGGTTCGCCAATGCCCGGGCAGCGTGATCCAGATTGTCCCCGCAGTCTGCAAGGCATCTGGTGATATCCCCTGCAGACAGTTGTTCGTATACACCATCGGTCATCATCAGAAATACGTCGTTCCGGTGCAGGGCGACACTGCGATATTCGATGTCCAGTTGCGGGCTCAGCCCCAGGGCCCGGTTCAGGCAGCTTTCCTCGGCCGAAAGCCAGACCCGGTGGTCGGTCGTGAATTGTTCCAGGGTGTTGCCCTGAAGCCGGTAAATCCGGGCGTCTCCTACATGAAACAGGTGCGCCGTTGCGGATTTCAGCACCAGGGCACTGAAGGTGCAGACGTAGCCCCGGTCCTGGTCGTAGCGATAACGGCTTTGCCGGGTCTGGGCGTGCAGCCAGGCATTGGTGGCCCGAACTACCCGTTCGGCCGACTGTTTCACCGACCAGCTCTCGGGGGTCGAGTAGTAGTCGCTCAGGAAGCCTGCCACCGCCGCTTCACTGGCCTCCTGGCTGACATTGCTGGAGCTGATGCCGTCGGCGATCACCGCCGCAATGCCTTTGCTGTGGCGCTGATGATTGTCGGGTATCAACAGGCCGTGGAAATCCTGGTTGACCGGTTTCCGGCCGGCGCTGCTGAACTGTCCGGCTTCTATCGTGAGCTGTTGGGTGCTGGACATGGATATGAACCAGTGAAGCCCCCGGTGTGTGCGGCACCGGGGGCTTCAGCCGTGATCAGGCGCTGCGGGTGCTGGCTGGTGCGCGGTAGTCCGCTGCCAGCGTGCGCTTGGGCGCAGTGCGTATATGGGTGGCGTACAGGGTCAGGCCGGTGAAGGACAAACCGCCCACCAGGTTGCCCAGTACGGTCGGAATTTCGTTCCAGACGAAGTAATCCATGATGCCGAACTCGCCGCCCATCAGCAGGGCAAACGGGAACAGGAACATGTTCACAATGGAATGCTCGAAGCCCATGTAGAAGAACAGCATGATCGGCATCCACATGGCCAGCACCTTGCCCTGCACGGTGGTGGAGATCATCGCACCGACTACCCCCATCGACACCATCCAGTTACACAGCACGCCCCGCAGGAAGATGGTGAACCAGCCCGCTACGCCATGTTCGGCATAACCCAGGGTGCGGGCTTTGCCGATGGAGGCGATCTTTTCGCCTACCACGCCTGGCTCGGTGTTGAAGCCGTAGGTGAAGACGAAGGCCATGATGGCGGCCACGGTGAGGGCACCGCCGAAGTTACCCAGGAACACCCAGCCCCAGTTACGGAGAATGCCCCGGGTATCCACGCCCGGGCGCCGGTCCAGAAGGGCCAGTGGGGTGAGCATGAAGACGCCGGTGAGCAGGTCGAAACCCATCAGGTAGAGCATGCAGAAGCCGACCGGGAACAGCATCGCACCAGCCAGGGGGCTGCCGGTCTGGACGGTGACGGTGATGGCAAAGACGGCGGCCAGGGCCAGGATGGCACCGGCCATGAAGGCCCGGATCAGGACATCCCGGGTGGCCATATAGATTTTCGATTCGCCGGCGTCGACCATCTTGGTGACGAACTCGGAAGGCAGAATGTAAGACATAAGGGATTCCTCCTGATTTTTTGGCGCGGTTGCCGGCGCCAAAAAAAGGCGCCGCTCACGATTCGCTTTGAAAGCAAAGGTGAGCAGACGCCGTCGCCTGAAGTTGTTCATTTTCGGTGTGGCAGAGTGCTGGTCTGCTGAAGGAGTCTCAGCAGGGTTCGTGCCAGCTTCGGAAGTTCTAAAGAAAAAGCAGTGATTTCAATAGCAAGGCGAGTGTGTGCGCATGGTTAGCCGGCTAGTCCTGGCGCGGTCAGCAGCACTGATGCAGTGCAGCCTGCGAGGCGCTGGTGCATTTTCAGCGCAAACTGAACCGAACCGGCAGAGCGTAGGCAAAGGTTTGCCCCTGCATTTCCGGCGGCACGGCAGGCAGTGGTGCGGCTTGTTCCAGCATTTGCAGGGCGGCATCGTCCAGCAGGCGGTGGCCTGAGCTGTCCCGAAGTGAGTGCTCGAGAAGCTTGCCGTCGCGGGTGAACTCGAACACGATCACCGGTGTGCCCTGTTGGCCCAGCCGGCGCGCCCGGCGCGGGTAGTCGTAGTAGCGGGCCAGGTGGCGGCTGAGTTTGCTCAGATAGCTGTTCACGTCGGCGGAGTTGCCGGCGGTCTGCAGGGGTACCGCATCCTGGCTTTCCGAGGCATCGCCCTCTTCCCCGGATGTCTCAGTCGCTTCTGAAACATCCGCCGCAGGGGCAGGCTCTGCCGGCGTGGGTGCCGGTTCCGAAGCAGGCTCCGGTGTTGGCTCGGGTTCAGGTTCTGGCCGAGGTTCGGGTTTCGGAGCCGGTTCGGGCTTGGGATCGGGTTTGGGCTTTGGCTTGGGGGCCGGCTTGGGCTCGGGTTTCGGTTTCGGCGCGGGCTCAGGCTTGGTAGGGGGAGCCGCGGGTGTTTCCACCGGCGCAGGTGTTTTCCGGCCAGCCAGGCTGATCTTGATAGCCGGTTCGGTGTTCACAGCACTGTCGCCCAGGGTAGCCAGGGGTATGGGTTTGTCCGGTGCCGCCAGCGTCAGCCCGAAGCCGGCAGCGGCTATGGCCAGCACCAGAAACAACAACTTGGAGCCCTTGTGTTCCGGCATCATTGCCCGGGCTCCGTCAGCAGCAGAACCTCGGTGTAGCCGCCCTGCTCCAGGACGGACAGCAGCGCTTCCAGGTCGGACATGGTAAGCGACTGGTCTGCGGCAATTCTCAGGGGATTGTTGTCATCGGGTTGCGGCAGGGCGGCCAACAGCTGTTCTTCGCCCAGCACCTTGCCCTGTACTTTCCACTGGCCATCGGCCGCAACCATCAGGTCGGCTTCGGGGGCACGTTCCTGTTGCTGTCGGGCTGCACCGGGCAGCTCGGGCAGGGGCTCGTTGGTCAGCTGGCCGGCCACGATAAAGAAGATCAGCAGCAGGAACACCAGGTTGATCAGCGGCAGCAGGGCGTCTTCAACCCGGTCCAGCAGGCCTTTTCCGGAGGTTGATGGAGGAGGAACCAGTTCTGTCATAGGTCGTTGGTGCTTTGGCGATTCCAGTGCGCTTCCACGCCGGCGTTGTCCAGGGCGCTCAGGGTGCGGGTGAAATCTGCCAGGCGGGCATCGGCGGTGGTGCCCAGATTGGCTTCCCGGATGCCGGCTGCCTTCAGTGCTTCCAGCAATTCCCCGAGGCTGTAGCGGTTGTCCTGCCACATTACCTGACCGCTGGCGGTTACCTGCAGTTCAGGCAGGGGCTCGCCGGTCACGCTGCTGCGGCTTTCAGTGTTATTGCCCAGCTCCAGGTAGTCCACGGGCAGCAACCGGGTGGTCAGCATGAAAAACACCAGTAGAATAAACACCACATCAATCAGCGGTGTAATCCGGATCGGTAGTGGCCGGTTGGGCCGGGGTTCAACCAGCTGCATGGGCGAAGCGCGGGTTGTCGTTGCCGGAATAATTACGGTTGTCAGCGGCTTTTAAGGATTCATCCGCTGCGACAGCCTGAGGCGCACCGGCGGCCTCGCCAGAGGGCACCACATTGAACACGCTGACCAGTGCGCTGTTGATGGTCTTGTGAATCCGGCGCAGGCGGAATTCGATCCAGGCGGCCAGGGCGGCAAAGGGAATGGCGACAATCAGACCCGCAGCGGTGGTCATCAGGGCTTCGTAGATACCGCCACTGAGCTGGCTGGCGTTGGCCCGGCCTTCGGTGGCGGCCATGGCGCTGAAGGCTTCCATCATGCCCATGACGGTGCCCAGCAGGCCCAGCAGCGGAGCCAGGGCGGCAATCACTTCGATGATTTTCAGCGGTGCTTCAAAGGGTTCCAGTGCACCCTGGGCATCCCGCACGGCGGTCTCGCGCACGGCCGGGGTGTTGGGGTTGGTCTGGCAGGCGTTCATGGTATTCACCAGCAGGTGCATCAGCGGGTTGCCGCGCCCGAAAAAGCCTGCTTGCTGGCGCACCTGTTCCGGGCGGGTGTCCGATGGGGCAGATTGCCACTGGTCTACCAGGGTGCGCAGCTTGCGGGTGTATCGTGGGGCGTAGAAGCTGCCGTACAGCATCAGGTAGACAAAGGTAACGGTACCGATCACCGCCAGGGCAATCAGCACAACCATGATCGGGCCGCCCATGTCGACCAGCTGGTTTAACGGACTGAGTTCGGTAAGGGGCTCGGCTACGGCGCTGAAGGGTTCCATGAAGCAACACTCGGAAAAATGAAAACAGAACTAAATAATAACTATTATCACTGGAATTACAAGTAGGAATGCGAATGTGTTGCAACGGGCTGGCTGCTTTTCGAAACAGTGCGGAGGTGTGTCAGCCGAACCAGCCGGCTGACTGCGCCGCCTGCCATAACAGCCGCAGTGCCAACAGGGTCAGCACCACGTTGAACGCCAGGCTGAACCAGCGGTTGGTCATGGTGTTCAGCAGGCGCAGCCCCAGCCAGGTGCCGGCAAAGCCGCAGGCAATCATGGCGACAATGAACAGTAGCCATTCCGAGAACACAAAGCCGGCAAAGCCGAACACCAGGGCTTTGGGCGCATGCTGCAGGGTCATGGCGGCGGCAAAGGTGGATACGGTTTTGAAACGGTCGGTGTGAATCTGCTTGATGAATGCGGCTACCAAAGGACCGGTGGCACCCACAAACAGGCTGATAAAACTGGTGATGGCCGAGGCCAGGAAAATACCGGCCGGCCCGAAAGAGGCCTTGGGCAGTTTCGGGCCCCAGCACAGATACAGCACGAAGCCGGCAATGGTCAGCTGCCAGAGGTGAGCGGGAAGGTTGACCAGTAACCAGGCACCCAGCGCAGCCCCCGCCACAACACCCGGCGCAAAGGCGAGAATCACCCGCCAGTCGATATGGCGAAAGGTCAGTACAGCCCTGCCGGTGTTAGAGCCCAGCTGGATCATGCCGTGGACAGGAATAATCGCCGCTGGCGGAATCCAGGTGGCCATCAGCACCAACAGCAATACACCACCACCGGCGCCCAGCACGGCAGTCAGCATGGAGGTAACGGCGGAGGCCGCCAGCAGGAATAATCCCACGCCCGTGCTCAGGGCTTCCGGGAACAGCAGATCCATGGCACTCACCTAACGATTGTCGTAAGCTCCGGAGTTTCCGGATTACACCCGAAATGTCCAGCCGGATTGCACCACAAAACAACAAGCAGGGTTGCCGATGAAACAGTCTGAGTATCTGAGCTTTGATGCCACCGCACTGGCTGACCTGATTCGCCGGGGCGACGTCAGCGCCCGGGAAGTGGCCAAAGCGGCTATCGACCGGGCCAACCGGGTGAATGGCAAACTCAACGCGATATGTCATCCGCAGTTCACCGAAGCCATGGAACAGGGTTTTCCTGAGGACGGGCCCTTTGCCGGCGTACCGATACTGCTGAAAGACCTGGCCCAGGAGCAGGCCGGCCATCCCTGCAGCTATGGCAGCCGGGCCCTGAGCACCAATGTACCGACCCGGGATTCGGAATTCGTGCGCCGTGCCCGCAACGCCGGGCTGGTGTTTCTGGGGCGCACGGCTACGCCGGAATTCGGCCTGAAGGCGGTGACGGAATCCGAGCTTTGGGGCCCCAGCCGCAATCCCTGGAACACCGACCTTACCCCCGGCGGTTCCAGCGGTGGTTCCGGTGCCGCAGTGGCAGCCGGTATTGTGCCCATGGCCGGAGCTAATGATGGCGGGGGTTCCATCCGTATTCCGGCGGCCTACAACGGCCTGTTCGGCCTGAAACCATCCCGGGGCCGCATCTCAGTGGGCCCGCACATGGGTGAGGCCTGGACCGGCGCCTCCACCGATCACGTGGTGTGCCGCACCGTGCGAGACAGCGCGGCCATGCTGGATGTGCTGTCCGGCCCCGCCAGCGGTGACCCGTTCCGCATTCCTGCGCCCGAATCGTCGTTTCTCGAACAGATGCAGCAATCCCCCGGCAAGCTGAAAATCGGTGTGTTCACCTCCTCACCCTACGACACCGACGTGGCCCCGGAATGCGTGGCGGCGGTGGAAGAAACCGCGAGAATGCTGGAGGGGCTCGGGCATGAGGTGGAATACGCCCGTCCGGACTTTGACGGCATGGCCCTGGCCCGGTGCTACCTGTCCCTGTATTTCGGGGAAGTCTCGGCCCTGATGGACAGCGCCCGGGAACGCTTCGGTGCCACGGATAAAGACTTTGAACTGGAAACCCGCCTGCTGGGAATGCTCGGCCGCACCATGCCGCTGCCGGACTACGTTCGGAGGCGCCAGCAGTGGAATGACTTTGCCCGGGCCCTGGGGGCGTTCTTCGACCGCTTTGACCTGTACCTGAGCCCCACGACTGGTCAGTTGCCGGCACAGATTGGCCAGATGGATACCCCGGCGCACCTGAAGCTGGTCGCCCGGCTGATGCTGGGCCTGAAAGCCGGCAAACTGGTACACCGTTCAGGACAGGTAGACCAGATGGCCCTGGAAAGCCTCGCCCGAACCCCCTTCACCCAGCTGGCCAACCTGACCGGAACCCCGGCGATATCGGTGCCCATGCACTGGACCCGCGACGGGCTGCCGGTGGGCGTTCAGTTCGGTGCGGCCCACGGCGGCGAAGGCGGCTTGCTGCAACTGGCCGCCCAGCTGGAGGAAGCCAACCCCTGGTTTGCCAACTACGAGCGCCTGGAATCGGCATTCTGAAGAAACTGTGCGGATTTGTTGGTCAGGGGTTGTGATCCGGGCCAACAAACTCCACGTTTATCTTTCCATGTGGAACAGGCTATGCTGTAGGGCAGGGACTCCGCTCCCTGACCACCCTGATGGCATCGAGGAGGCGAGCATCTTATGAACCAATCGATGGCAATCGACGATCTGGTATCCGTAGCACAGGCCGAAGCCATGGGGGAGCTGGATGCCCCGATGATGGCAATTGTTCTCTCCAGCGATGAGAGCTACGACCTGCCCATCAACTCCCTGGAAACCGATGCCGACAAGGCCCGCTGGGGCCTGATTCTACGTGCCGCCCGTGAGCATGTAGAAGCCGACGCGGTGGCTGTGCTTTACCCGGCCTGGACCACCATCCGCCGCAAGCCGGCTGAAAGCGAAGAACCCGAAGAGTCTGAAAAGTCCGACGTGCAGGCTTCAGAAGCCGATGACGGGAATGCAGACGACGACAAAGGCCCCATCGACACCCTGTTCGTACAGCTGCACACCCGCGACAGGATTTACTGGCGTGGCTTCGAACAAATCCGGGACCCGCGGCACCAGCGCATCATCGGCTTCCGCCGGATCAAGGCGCTGTCCACCGACTACGAACGGGATAACGCGCCCTCCGTGGCGGCCTGGCTCAGTACTCTGTTCGAGCCGCTGCCGGAAGAAGGCGAACAAACCGACATCGACCAGGAGCTGGCAAACCTGCTGGAAGAGCCGGAAGTGAGTGCCGCGCTCTACCCCCGGCAGATGCGCGCCCTGCATTGACGGATAAGGGCAAGTACACACGGCAGTGATTCGGGTTTGATCAGCGAATAGGCTATAATCGTCGGTTTTATCCTGCACCCTCAAGGCACTGAACCAGGGCACTGACCGTGATTGTATTTGACCAGGTACAAAAGTCGTATCAGGTGGCCGGCCGGGCGATCCCCGCGTTGCATGCCACCAGTATGACCATAGAAACCGGCGAAGTATTCGGCATCGTCGGCCATTCCGGTGCGGGCAAGTCGACCCTTGTCCGCCTGATCAATATGCTCGAGCCGGCGACCGGTGGCCGCATTCTGATCGATAACGAAGACATCACCCGCTACAGCGCCGCCGAGCTCAGGGCTTTCCGCCGCAAAGTGGGCATGATCTTCCAGCACTTCAACCTGTTGTCGTCCAAAACCGTGGCCGACAACATCGCCTTCCCCATGAAACTGGCGGGTATCTACTCGAAAACCGAGATCCGGGAACGGGTGGAAGAACTGCTGGCCCGGGTCAGCCTGAGCGACCATGCCAACAAATACCCGTCCCAGTTGTCCGGCGGCCAGAAACAGCGCGTGGGCATCGCCCGGGCCCTGGCCTGCCGCCCGACCATCCTGCTGTGTGACGAAGCCACCAGCGCCCTGGACCCGCAAACCACCCAGTCGGTACTGAAACTGCTCGGCGACATCAACAAGGAACTGGGCCTGACCATCGTACTCATCACCCACGAAATGGACGTGGTGCGCCGGGTGTGCGACCGGGTTGCCGTGATGGACGCCGGCCGGGTTGTGGAAATGGGCCCGGTGAGCGACGTGTTCCTGCACCCGCAGCACCCCACCACCCGGGATTTCGTGTTCGAAAGCGAGAACGTAGACCGCGACGAACTGCAGGAAGACCTGCAAAAAGCCAACGGCCGCATCCTGCGACTGACCTTCAAGGGCGAATCCACCTACAAGCCGCTGCTGGGCAGCGTGGCCCGGGAATCCGGTGTGGATTTCAGCATCCTGTCCGGCCGGATCGACCACATTAAAGACACCCCCTACGGCCAGCTGACCCTGTCACTGGTGGGCGGTGATCTCGACATTGCCATGCAGGCGCTGGAAGCCGCCGACGTTCACGTGGAGGTGGTGCGCTGATGGAAGCTTTAATGGAAACCCTGATGGGCAACGTAGACTGGGCCGAAATCGGCTGGGCCAGCTGGGACACCCTGGTGATGGTCGGTATGTCGTTGCTGTTCAGCGTCCTGATCGGCCTGCCCGTCGGCGTACTGCTGTTCCTGTTCGGCAAACGCCAGCTGCTGGAACAACCGGTGGCCTACGCGGTGCTGTCGTTTGTAGTCAACGTACTGCGCTCGGTACCCTTTATCATCCTGCTGATCGTGATGATCCCGTTCACCGTCATGCTGATCGGCACCTCCCTGGGCGTAGCCGGGGCCATCCCGCCGCTGGTGGCCGGTGGCGCACCCTTCTTCGCACGCTTGGTGGAAACCTCTCTGCGGGAAGTCGACCGCGGCATCATCGAAGCCACCCAGGCCATGGGTGCAAACGTAAGGCAGATCATCTTCGGCGCCTTGCTGCCGGAAGCGCTTCCCGGCATTATCGCGGGCATTACGGTAACGGCCATTACCTTGGTGTCTTATGCAGCTATGTCTGGTGTTATTGGTGGCGGTGGCCTAGGTGACCTGGCCATTCGCTTCGGTTACCAGCGTTTTCAAACCGATGTGATGGTGATAACCGTCGCTTTGCTGGTGATTTTTGTACAGCTGTTGCAGATGGCGGGTGATCGCCTGGTGCTGTATTTCAGCAGAAAGTAATCCTAATCCTAATCCGGAGTCGTCCGGTGAAGGGTAGAGGCTTCCGAAAAACGCCCGTGAATACATCCCTGTAGGGCTCGGTCGCGCCATCCCTGGCGCTCCACGTTTTCGGAAGCCTCTACCCTTCACCGGCCCCGAGCTTCGGGAGTAAACTTCGAAATATTAGTTTTTAAGCAGGAGTATTTGGTCATGAACTTCAAGAAAACCCTGGTAGCTATCGCTGCCGTAGCAACCTTCTCCTCTGCTGCTGTTGCAGAAAAACTGTCAGTAGCCGCCACTCCGGTACCCCATGCGGAACTGCTGGAATTTGTGAAGCCGGCACTGGCTGAACAAGGCGTTGAGCTCGACGTGAAAGTCTTCACCGACTACGTACAGCCGAACATCCAGGTCGACCAGAAGCGTATGGACGCCAACTTCTTCCAGCACCAGCCGTATCTGGACGAGTTCAACAGCGGCCGTGGCACAGACCTGGTGACTGTCACCGGTGTCCACGTTGAGCCGTTTGGCGCCTACTCCAGCAAGATCAAGTCCCTGGACGAGCTGAAAGACGGCGCGGTTGTGGCTATCCCTAACGATCCCACCAACGGCGGCCGTGCCCTGTTGCTGCTGCAGAAAGCCGGTCTGATCACCCTGGAAGACGAGAGCAAGATCACTGCCACCCCGCGTGACATTGCCGACAACCCCAAAGACCTGGACTTCAAGGAACTGGAAGCCGCCACGCTTCCGCGTATCCTGAACCAGGTAGACGTTGCCCTGATCAACACCAACTACGCGCTGGAAGCGGGCCTGAACCCGTCTGAAGATGCCCTGGTGATTGAAGGTGCCGAGTCTCCGTATGTGAATATCCTGGTTGCCCGCCCGGACAACAAGGACAGCGAAGCCATGCAGAAGCTGGCCAACGCGCTGAAGTCCGACGCGGTAAAAGACTTCATCATGGAGAAGTATGAAGGTGCGGTAGTCCCGGCGTTCTGATACCAACCGGGTAACCGACTGAAATCAAAAGGACAGGCTGAGACCTGCCCTTTTCGTGACTGCTTTACAGAGCCGGAGGCTCAGTCGCCGCTCCAGTTGGAGGACGGGTCTGGTGTCATCCGCAGGTAGGACTTAACGGCCTTGTAGCCTTTCGGGAATCGTTTCTTGATTTCCTCTTCGTCCTGCAGGGACGGCACAATCACCACATCGCCACCTTTTTCCCAGTTGCCCGGGGTGGCCACCTTGTGTTCGTCAGTCAGCTGCAACGAGTCGATCACCCGCAGCACTTCGTTGAAGTTACGACCGGTAGAAGCCGGATAGGTGATGATCAGGCGCACCTTCTTGTTCGGGTCAATTACGAACAGCGAGCGAACGGTCAGGGTGCTGTCAGCGTTGGGGTGGATCATGTCGTACAGCTTGGCCACTTTGCTGTCGTGGTCGGCAATGATCGGGAAGTTAACGCTGCAACCCTGGGTTTCGTTGATGTCCTTGATCCACTCCTGGTGGGAGTCCACCGGGTCGACACTCAGGGCGATAGCCTTGACGTTACGCTTGCCGAACTCGTCCTTCAGCTTGGCGGTCAGGCCAAGTTCGGTGGTGCAAACCGGTGTGAAGTCCGCCGGGTGAGAGAATAGCACGCCCCAGCTGTCGCCGAGCCAGTCGTAGAACCGGATGGTGCCTTCGCTGGATTCCTGTTCGAAATCCGGTGCGGTATCTCCAAGACGCAAGGTCATAGTCAGTCTCCTTTCCTTTGCACGGTTTTTGTACGGCCACTTTGCCAGTGTCTACCAGTAACTCTGGTACCGGATGATCCGGATATCAAGGGGTAGTTGACCCGGATCATCCAACACTTTGGTCACATCCTTATGACAATCCCTGGCGGTTAACGGTAACCGGCAGCCTTTTGCTTCTCGAAATATTCCCGTGTCAGCCTGAATACTACCGGGCTGAGCAGCAACAGGGCGATCAGGTTAGGCAGCGCCATCATGGCGTTCAGGGTATCTGCGACCAGCCAGATAAAGCCCAGGTTCACCGTGGCGCCCACCGGAATCGCAATAATCCACAGCACCCGGTACGGCACAATGGCTTTCACCCCGAACAGGAACTCGATGCTGCGCTCGCCGTAGAACGACCAGCCGATGATGGTGGTGAAGGCGAAGATGGCCAGTGCAATGGCGACCACATAGTTACCGAAGCCCGGCAGGCCGGTTTCAAAGGCCAGTGAGGTAAGCGCTGCACCGGTTTCACCGGAGGTCCAGGCGCCGGAGGTGATAATCACCAGGCCGGTGATGCTGCACACGATGATGGTATCGATGAAGGTGCCGAGCATGGCCACCATGCCCTGCTTGACCGGATTCTTGGTCTGGGCCGCAGCATGGGCAATGGGTGCGGAACCCAGGCCGGCTTCGTTGGAGAAAATGCCCCGGGCCACACCGAAGCGGATGGCCGCCCACACCGCGGCACCGGCAAAGCCACCCTCGGCTGCGGCAGGGCTGAAGGCGTAGCTGAAGACCATGCTGATGGCGTCCGGAATCGCGTTGGCGTTGATGGCCAGGACAATCAGGCCGATCAGCACGTAGGACACCGCCATGAACGGCACCAGCGCACTGGCGACCTGGCCGATGCGCTTGATACCGCCAATCAGCACCAGGCCCACCAGTACCATCAGGATAACGCCGGTTACCCAGTGTGGCAGGTTGAAGTTGGTTGCCAGCACATCAGCCACCGAGTTGGCCTGTACAGTGTTGCCGATGCCGAAGGCTGCGATCGAGGCAAAGACGGCAAACAAGACACCCAGCCAGGCCCACTTGCTGCCCAGGCCGTTACGGATGTAGTACATGGGGCCGCCCACGTGATTGCCGCGCTCGTCGACCTCCCGGAAGCGAACCGCCAGTACGGCTTCGGAATACTTGGTGGCCATACCCACCAGGGCGGTCAGCCACATCCAGAACAGCGCACCCGGGCCGCCGAGGAAGACCGCCGTGGCCACGCCGGCAATGTTGCCGGTGCCCACAGTGGCAGACAGCGCCGTCATCAGGGCCTGGAACGGCGGAATGTCACCGTCGTCGTCATCGCCCCTGGCCCGGCCGCTCCACATCAGCCGGAAGCCGGCACCGAGTTTCATGATCGGCATCAGTTTCAGGCCGATACTCAGGAACAGGCCGACGCCCAGTATCATGACCAGCATGGGCGGGCCCCAAACCAGCCCGTTGATATCATTAACAAAATTTGAAATGGCTTCCATGGAGACTCCCGGTTTTTGCCACGGATTTATTATGTTTTTTGGCCTTGTGCAGGCATAACTCATTGAGTTTAGTCGACTATTTTTTCATGTAAACCGTTTTTACCGCCGTGGTTTCCTATTTGCGGGCGAATTGCCTATGTTTAGGGTAACCGGAATCGCTTTCCGGCCAGTTGAATCTGACACCGAGGGGAGCAGTTGATGCGCTCACTGAAGATTTCCGAAGTGATGTGGAACCATATTGAACCCATCCGCTGTGGCACACCGCTGCCACGGGTGGTGAAGGCGCTGCTTGAGAACCACGTTTCCGGGCTGCCGGTAGTGGACGACCAGCGCCATGTACTGGGCTTTGTCTCGGAGCAGGACTGCATTCATGCACTGCTGGTGAGTAACTACCATGGCGAAGGCGAGCCCATGGTAGACGACGTGATGTTCCATAACCCGCTGACGGTATCCCCGGATATGTCGGTGGTAGATCTGGCCCAGAACCTGGGTGCCGGTAAACCGAAAGTGTATCCGGTGGTTGATCATGGGAAACTGGTGGGTATTGTTACCCGTACAGCCATCCTGTCCCAGCTGGCAAAGGCAGGTTACACCATGGAGAAATCCCGCTTTGCCAGTGCCGAGGACTGAGGCACCCATTCAACAGAATCAGGACTGCTATGGAACTGTTATCGACCAACGTCTGTTTTGACGGCGAACACCGCCGCTATCGCCATACCTCGGCCACGCTGCAGTGCGCGATGGAATTTGCGGTTTTCCTGCCCCCGGCGGCACTGGGCACCAATGGCAAGCCGGTGCCGGCTTCTATGTGAACGCGACCGAGCAGCCCTGGGCTCCCCATTACCGCATGTACGATTACGTGGTGAAGGAATTGCCGCAGCTGGTGGAAACCGAACTGCCATTGAGTGGTGAGCGGGCTGTCAGCGGGCATTCCATGGGCGGCCACGGTGCGCTGATTTGCGCCCTGAAGAATCCGGGTTTCTACAAATCCGTGTCGGCGTTCGCGCCCATTGCCAATCCGATGGCCTGCCCCTGGGGCCAGAAAGCCTTTACCGGTTACCTGGGGTCAGACCAGGGC
The DNA here is from genome assembly GCF_056859535.1 of Marinobacter sp. L-46. Taxonomy (NCBI): domain Bacteria; kingdom Pseudomonadati; phylum Pseudomonadota; class Gammaproteobacteria; order Pseudomonadales; family Marinobacteraceae; genus Marinobacter; species Marinobacter sp. L-46. The sequence continues at coordinate 76,441 of NZ_JBSXOP010000057.1, read as the reverse complement.
CGCTGGGAAGAGTGGGATGCCACCCGGCTGATTCCGGGGGCTGAGGAGCGCTTGCCCCTGTTGATTGACCAGGGCACCGCCGATGAATTCCTGGAGCAGCAACTGAACCCGGAAGCGCTGGCGGATGCCTGCGAGAAGCACCATCACCACATCAATCTGCGCATGCACCGGGGCTACGACCACAGCTACTTCTTCATTGCCTCGTTCATTGATGACCACCTGAACCACCACGCCCGGGCATTGGGCCTGGTGGCCTGACGCATCAGGCCTGCGGTTGCATATTGGCGTGGTATTTGAACGCCTGCCGGATATGCTCCCGCAGCTGTTTTTCGTCCCAGGGCTTGGTCAGGAACTTGTAGATTGCGCCCTGGTTGATGGCCTCGGTGACGGATTTCAGGTCGGTGTAGCCGGATAGCACAATGCGCACGGTGTGCGGATGAATGGCTTTCACCTGGCTGAGAAACTCGGTGCCGGACATTTCCGGCATGCGCTGGTCTGAAATGATCACCTGTACTTCGTTTTCTGCCAGCAGGGTGAAGGCTTCGCTGATGTTGGTGGATGACAAAATCCGGTAGCCATCCCGGCGCAGGGTCCGGGTCAGGGCCTTGATGATGTTCACCTCATCGTCCAGCAGCAGGACGGTTTTCTGCTCTTCCTCTGCATTATCACTGCCGCCGGCCCCGCGATGTCCGTGCAGGTTCATATATTCGGTCAGCTGCTCGAACGGCATGGGTCGCGAGAAGGCATAGCCCTGCAGTAGGTCACACTGGTTGCGGCGCAGGAAGTTGGCCTGGGCCTCGGTTTCCACCCCTTCGGCCACCACTTCCAGCGACAGGTGGTGGGCCATGGAAATGACGCCCCGGGTGATGGCGGCATCACTCCGGTTCTTGATGACTTCCTTGATGAACGAGTTGTCGATTTTGATCCGGTTGGCCGGCATCTGCTTGATGTAGGTCAGGCTCGAAAAACCGGTGCCGAAATCATCAATCGAGATCTGTACACCCAGCTCCCGGAGCTTGTGGAGTGTGTCGACCACCTGGCTGGTGTCATTGATGACCGCAGACTCCACCATCTCCAGGTCCAGCGCCTGGGCTGGCAGGCCGGATTCGCCCAGGGCCCGTTTGACCGTCGCCAGAAAATCAGTTTTCCGGATCTGTACCGGCGAGATATTCACACCCACCGAACAGTCCCGGAAGCCGGCGGCATGGAGTTTGACCATATCCCGGCAAGCCTGGTCCAGCACCCACTCACCCAGGGCAATAATCTGCCCGGTTTCCTCAGCCAGCGGTATGAAGTCTGCCGGCGATACCAGGCCAAGCTCCGGGTGTTCCCAGCGCACCAGCGCTTCCACCGAGCGGGCCTGGCCGGTGCGGGAGTCGATCATCGGCTGGTAGTAGAGGGTCAGGGCATGGTTGTCGATGGCATCCTGCAGCTGGTTGCGCAGCTTGACCCGGTAGCTGGCCTGGGAGTTCATGGCTTCTTCAAACCACTGCCAGGTGTTGCGACCCAGCTGCTTGGCCTGGTACATGGCCAGGTCCGCCTGCTGGATCAGTTCAGCGGAACTGCTGATGTTGCCGTCGGTTTCGGTCATGCCGATGCTGGCGGTCAGGTGCAGGGTAACGTCGCCAATCCGGTAAGGGTTGGCCAGGGTGCTCATTACCTGTTCCACCACCAGCTGGGCACCGCTGCCGTGGGTCAACCCCGACAGCGCCACGACAAATTCGTCGCCACTGACCCGCGCCACGGTGTCGCCGGAGCGCACCAGTTCTTTAAGGCGGCGGGCCACTTCGATCAGGATCTGGTCGCCGGTGCGGTGGCCGAGGGAATCATTGATCAGCTTGAAGCCGTCCAGGTCAATGAACAGTACCCCCACATGGCGGTTGTAGCGCCGGGCAAACTGGCAGGCCTGGGTCAGCCGGTCTTCCAGCAGGGTGCGGTTGGGCAGCTGGGTGAGCACATCGTGGCTGGAGTTGTAGGCCAGTTGGTGTTCGATGGATTTGCGCTCGGAAATGTCGTTCTGTACGCCCACGTAATGGGTGATTTCATTGCGCTCATTGCGGATCGGCGACAGGTACAGGTCGTTCCAGAACGGAGTGCCGTCTTTGCGGTAGTTGCGCAGCATAACCGACACTTCTTCGCCATCGGCCAGGCCCCGGTGGATAGTCTCCAGCGCCTGCATGTTGCTGTCATCGGGTGGATCGCCCTGCAGGAACCGGCAGTTGCGGCCCAGTACTTCGGCGGCGGTGTAGCCGGTGATGCGCTCGAAGGTGGGGTTTACGTACACCAGTGGCATGTCAGCGGCACGGGCATCGGCCACCACCATGCCGTTGGAGCTGGTTTCAATGCAGCGTTGCAGCAGTTTCAGCTGCCGGGTGTTTTGGATCTGGGCGGTTTTGTCGGTCAGGGTGAACAGGGCCAGTTCGTGGTGGCCAATGGTGATGTTCTGGCTGGCCACTTCCACAATCAGCTTCCGGCCATCCCTGGTGCGGTGGCGTTCCAGCCCGGCCCCCGCTTGCAGTACTGTGCCGTCGCCATCCGGCTCGCCGGTCAGGGATTTATCGGCCAGGTCGGCAATGTTCAGGCCTGCGACTTCCTCCAGCACCACGCCATAGAGCGTGCGTGCAGCTTCGTTCATGGCATTCATGCGGCCGCTGCCCGGCGCTGCCAGGCACATGGGCGTGGGGTTATTCTCGAACAGCAGCCGGTACTGGGCTTCGCTGCTGGCCAGATCTTCGGTGGCGACAGCACGGTCGATGGCATAGCGAATGCTGCGCAACAGGGCATGACCATCGATACGGCCCTTGACCAGGTAATCGGCGGCCCCCAGTTCAACGGCCCGGGCATCCAGCTCTTCATCGCCCTGGCCGGTCAGCAGGATAAACGGGGTGGTGATGCCTTCGTTCTTCGCCTGCTGGATCAGGTCAAGGCCGGAATCCGGCCCAAGGCGCAGGTCAACCAGCGCCACATCAAAGCTTTCCCGGTGCAGGGCGGCCAGGCCATCGTCCAGGCAGTTGTGCCAGGTCAGCCGGGTTTTGCCCGGGCTGGCTTCAGCCAGCAGGTCTTCGGTAATCAGGTAGTCGTCTTCGTCGTCCTCGATCAGCAATACGCGCAACATCGGGTCGGTCATGGTGATTCCCACCAGGTTTTCAGGGCTTTTACGATTTCGATCAGTTCGGTGTAACTGGACGGCTTAACCAGATAGTCGTTGGCCCCCTGGGCCAGGCAGAAGGCCCGGTCTTCATCGTTTCTGGAGGTGGTCAGGATGACCGTTGGCAGCTTTTGCAGGGTGGGTTCCGAGCGGATTTCCACCAGCGATTGCCGGCCGTCTTTCAGGGGCATGTTCAGGTCGAGCAGCAACAGGTCCGGCAGTGGCCCGGGGCCTTCTTCACCAAGCAACAGCGCCATCAGCTCCACGCCGTCGGAGACAAACCGCAACTGGCAGTGCTCGCAGGTTTCCTCGAAGGCATCCTGCAGCATCAGCTGGTCGTCCGGATCGTCTTCGGCTATCAGGATTACCGGGGGGCGGTTGTCACTGGTCATATCAGGCCGCTCCCTGACCGCTGCGCAAGCGGATACGGAAGGTGGTGCCGGTGCCGGGCTGGCTGTTCAGGCTGACCGATGCTCCGTGGCGATCCAGGATTTTCTTCACAATCGCCATGCCGATTCCGGTACCCGGGTAGCCTTCTTTCTGGTGCAACCGCTGGAACGGGTGGAACAGTTTTTCCGCATAGCGTTCGTCGAAGCCGATGCCGTTGTCGCTGACCACCAGGGTCCAGGCATCGTTCGTGATGTCCTCGGCCCGCACCTGAACCACCGGAGGTCGGTCCGGTGCGTGGAACTTGATGGCGTTACTGAGCAGGTTTTGCAACACCTGCCGCAACTGCATGGCGTCGCCCCAGGTTGCCGGCAGTGTTTCGGCGTCTACCTTGCCCTGGGCCCGGCCGATGCTGGTTTCCATATCCACCAGCACTTCGCTGAGGATTTCGTTGGTGTTGCAGGCCACCATGGGCTTGGCCCGGGTGGTTACCCGCGAATAGGACAGCAGGTCTTCAATCAGTGCCTGCATGCGCCCGGCAGCCGACTGCATGCGCCGCAGATAGTCTTTTTCCCGCTCGCCCAGGTCTTCGGAACGGGCAATCAGGCGGTCCGAGAATGCCTGTATCTTGCGCAGGGGTTCCTGCAGGTCGTGGGAGGCCACGAAGGCGAAGTCCTGCAGCTCCCGGTTGCTGCGCTCCAGTTCCTTCATGGTTTCTTCCAGCTGTTCCATGGCCTTGCGCAGGGCCGTGGTGTCACGGGCCACCACGTAGATCAGGTCGTCGGCACTGAGAATGGCGTTGATGTCGACCCAGTGGATACCACCCTGCCGGTTGAGGATACGAACCTCCAGGTCTTTGATTTCCGCGCCTTCGCCCAGGGCCCATACGGCTTCCTGGACCGCTTCCCGGTCGTCCGCGTGGACCAGGTCCAGGTAGGACGTACCCAGCAGTTCATCCCGGGTGTAGCCCAGGGTGTCGACGAAGTGGGCGTTCAGCTCGAAGAAATAACTGTTCAGGTCGATGATGCAGAACATGTCGGGTGACAGCGAGAAGAACTGTTCCCGTTCCTGGGTGAGGATTTCGGCCACCAGTTCGTTGCTGATGTCCCGGCCTACGCAGAACAGGATCTGGTCTTCCGGAGACCACTCGGCAATCCAGGCAATCGTGATGACCTGGCCGTTGCGGTGGTTCAGCCGGGCCCGGAACTCGATGGCTTTGTCGTGTTCGCCAGAGATCAGCCTGGCCATTTCATCTTCGGTGCTGGCCCGGTCTTCCGGCACCAGTAGCTGGCGGTAGGGCTGGCCCTGAAGCTCTTCGGGGCGGTAGCCAAGAATGGTGAGACAGGCCGGGCTGATCTGCAAAAAGGTGCCATCGGCACTGATGGAGCAGAGAATATCCCGGGAGAACTCCAGGAAGCGCTCGTTGATGTAGCGCAGCGCCCGTTCCTGCTCCAGGTGGTAGTTGAGGGTGTTATTGAGCTCTTCCAGCGACGCCGAACGCTGCCGGGCCTGGTTCCAGAACCGGTAGCTGGCAATGGCCAGGGCCACCACCAGTATCGACGCGCTGACAATGAGCAGAATCAGCCAGGGGCTGAAGCCGGGTGAAACCGCCATTCAGTCGGAAGACCCCGCATCGTCGTCCAGCAGTACCGAACCATCGGCATCCCGGCGCACCCGGGTAATGCCGGGGTTGTCGGCCTCCAGGCGCAGCAGCTCTTCTTCCCGGGCCTTGATCATGGCCCGCTGGGCATCGTTTTCCTTGCGCAGGCGCTGATTTTCTTTTTGCAGACGATAGAGTTCTACCGCGGAACTGATCGCAGCGACCACTTCATGGTCGTCCCAGGGCTTGGTCAGGTAGCGGAAGATTTCCGCCTGGTTGATGGCCTTGACCATGGATTCGCTGTCGCCATGGCCACTGAGTACCAGGCGGATGGCGCCCGGTTGCTTCTGCTTGGCAAATTTCAGGTAGGTGACACCATCGGCCATGGGCATCTTGTAGTCTGACAGGATGACCGCGTACTCGTGTTGCAGAAGGGCTTCGAGGGCTTCTTCAACATCGCTGAAGGCGTCGACCTGCCAGTCCTGCCGGCGCAACAAGCGGCGCAAGCTATTGAGGACGTTCGGCTCGTCGTCGACCAGCTGGATTCTGATCATGCAGGGTTCTCCGTATCCTGGTTCTGCTGTGTGTGCTGGAGCGGTTCCGGTTGTGTTACCGGTAGTGTAATCCGGAATCGGGTGCCCTGCCCGGGCTCGCTGTGTACCTCGATCTCGCCATTGTGCTTCTTGATGATGTTGAAGGACAGCGACAGCCCCAACCCGGTGCCCTTGCCGATGCCCTTGGTGGTGAAGAACGGCTCGAAAATGCGGTTCAGGTGCTCGCTGGCAATACCCTTTCCGGTGTCTTCCACTTCCAGGGTAACGCTATCACCCTGGTGCCGGGTACGGATGGTGATCTTGCCAAAATCCTCGATGGCGTGGGCCGCGTTCACCAGCAGGTTCATGATCACCTGGTTGATCTGGGAGGCAATACACTCCACGTGGGGCAGCTCTCCGAAATCCCGGACAACCTCGGCTTTGTATTTGAGCTCGTTGTTCACCACGTTCAGGGTGGTTTCAATACCCCGGTGCAGGTCGGCCTGCTTGAACTCTTCTTCCTCGATGTGGGAGAAGTCCTTCATCGCCGAGATGATGGTTTTTACCCGTTCGATACCCTCGCGGGATTCGCTCAGCAGGTCTTTCAGGTCTTCCCGCAGGTAGTTGTAATCGATGTTGTGGCGGATCTGGCGCAGATCCTCCAGCGATGCCGCGGTGTCTATGGCATCGGTCAGCCGGAACAGGTCGTTCAGGTAGTTTTCCAGGGTTTGCAGGTTGGAATAGACGTAGCCCACCGGGTTGTTGATCTCGTGGGCAACCCCCGCGGCCAGCTGGCCGATGGCCGCCAGCTTTTCCGATTGCAGCAGTTGTTTGTTGGCCTGCTCCAGTCGGGCATTGAGTGCGTCCTGGCCGGTGTCGGTGGGTTCCTTGTCGGTCATTTGGGTGCCTGCCTGCGGGTTGGTTGGATAAACAATATCTGGATTGCATCCAGTATAGATTCACTGCCCCGGTTTTTGCGTAACGTTTGGTTTCTGGAGTTCACGCCAAGTTATTAATTCTTCGTGAGATACGTGGTTGTTCAGGTAGAAATTTGTTAAGAATCGTTGTCGCACGGCGACCGCTCAATTAGCTTGCGCTATTCTTGACTCCCAAATAAGACTTTTGTCGGATCCGGTTCCGCATGCTGCATCGTTTGAAGAACGATTTTCGCCTGTCCATCATTACCCTGCTCGGCGCCAGTGCCGTGCTGGGGATTACGCCGTTTGCCGTGCTTCGGTTCCTGCAGGGCAACACCATGGCGGGCCTGCTCGATACGGTGATCCTTGCGGGTATTTCCTTCGGAGTGATTTACAGCTGGCTGACCGGCAACTCCCGGGTGGGCGGCATGGTGCTGGCCCTGGTGGCCTGCGGCGGTGCGGTATCGGTTGGCTATGTGGTGGGCGAGCCGGGCCTGTTCTGGTTGTATCCCTGCCTGGTGACCACCTTCTTCCTGGTGGCACCGAAGATTGCCATTGTGCTGAACATTGCCTCGGTGCTGGTACTGATGTCGTTCGGGGAGGCCTTCAGTTCCCAGGTGCAGATATGGTCCTTTGCCTCCACCGCAGTGGTCGTCAGTGCCTGTGCCTATGTGTTCGCTTACCAGAGCAAGAACCAGCGGGTGCGCCTGGGACACCTGGCCACCATTGATCCCCTCACCGGGGTGAAAAACCGGCGTTCGATGGACGAAGCGCTGGACCTGGCGGCCGCCAACGCCGAGCAGACCGGGCAGTCCTACGCGCTGGTGCTGCTGGACCTGGATCATTTCAAAACCATCAATGACGACTATGGCCACGGTGTCGGCGACAGTGTGCTGACCGAGCTGGTAGCGCTGATCGAACACAATACCCGCAAGTCAGACCAGTTGTTCCGCTATGGCGGCGAGGAGTTCGTCCTGCTGCTGCCGGGTGTGGATGGCGTGGGGCTGCAGTCGGTGATGACCAACCTGCAGCAATTGTTGCGCCGGCGGCTGAAGCACCCGGGCGGGGCGGTTACGGCTTCCTTCGGTGTGGCACTGCTGGGCCATGGCGAAAGTGTGGCCAGCTGGTTGCGGCGTGCCGACAACGCCTTGTATGAAGCCAAGGAATCCGGCCGTGACCGGATTGTCTATGCAGACGCCCTGGCTCAGGCCGGTTCCGGTGCCGGCCGGTACCGGAACAGCCGCCAGCCCAGCAGCAAGCTGGCGGAGGTCAGCCCCGCGGTTAGTCCCACCCAGAATCCGGCCGCGCCCAGCGCCGGCAGCAGTGCGTCTGTAAAGGTCAGAAAGTAACCCAGCGGCAAGCCGATTCCCCAGAACGAGAACAGCATGATAAACATGGGGATGCGGGTGTCCTTGTAACCCCGGAGTGCGCTGATGCAGGTGACCTGGATGACGTCTGCAATCTGGAACATGGCGGCAAAGGTCAGCAACCGGACAGTGACCGCCTGTACCTCGGCATCACTGGAATACAGCGCCGCAATCGGCCCGGAAAACACATACAGGGCGCTGGCGAAGATCAGGGCGATGGCCGAGGCCAGGATCAGCGAGCTTCGGGAAATCAGCCGGGCGGTGTCCGGGGCTCGGGCGCCGATCAGAAAACTGACTCGCAGGGTCAGCGCCATTCCGATACTCAGCGGCAGCATGAACAACAGCGACACCACGTTCAGGGCAATCTGGTGCCCTGCCACCACCACCGGCCCCAGCGGAGCCAGGAACAGCGCAATAACCGAAAACATGCTGGCTTCTACGAAAATGGTAAAGCCGATTGGCACGCCAATGCGCAGAATGTAACGGATGCCCTGCCAGTTCGGTTTCACCCAGTCTGCCAGTATATGGAAGGCCCGGAAGGTCTTGCTGTAATTCAGGTACACCAGCAGGGCGATGGCCGCCGTTCCGTTCGACAAGGAGGTGGCCCAGCCGCAACCCACGCCCCCCATGGCCGGCAGGCCGAGCTTTCCGTAGATGAAAATGTAGTTCAGGGGCAGGTTGATCAGGGTGCTGAGCACCGAAAATGCCATGATCACCCGGGTGTGCCCGAGCCCATCTGTAAGGCCTCGCAGGGCGTTCATCAGCAGCATGGCAGGAATGCCCCAGGCGAAGGCATCCAGGTAGCCCTGGGTTATGCCGGCGGTGGTGGGCTCCATCTTCAGCATCGACAGCACCGGCTGTACGTTGGTCAGCAACAGCACCATCACTACGGTGCCGGCCAGGGCGATGTACAGCCCCTGCCAGGTGGCCGGCATGATCTTGCTGGTGGTGCGGGCACCGTTGTAGCCGGAAATGATCGGTTGCAGCGCGCCGAGCAGGCCCATGAAAAACAGGAACAGCGGCATCCACAGGCTGCTGCCGATGCCGACACCGGCCAGGTCTTCGGCACTGGCGTGACCGGCCATCACGGTATCGATGACACCATTGGCCATCTGGGCCAGCTGGGCAATCAGGATGGGGCCGCCCAGAATAGCCAGGGTTTTCCATTCAGTAAGGGTGCGGCTGACCAGCGGTTGCCGGGTTTCTGGTAACGGTTGGTGGTTTTCGTCCATGGTGTTCCGGGTTTCTGTGCAGGGCGTATAGGGGGCCTTGGGCCGGCTGAAGATCATACCCTATCGCCGGTGTTGGTTCTTATAGGGACAAGCACGCCTTCAGAAACTGCAATTGCCGGAAGAAATCAGTAAAGTAGCAGCCCGGATTTTTGCAGGTGGCGCGCGATGAAACTGTTGGTTCTGGTTACGATTCTCTGGGCGTTCTCGTTCAGCCTGATTGGTGAATTCCTGGCTGGCCGGGTAGACAGCGACTTTGCGGTGCTTAGCCGGGTGTTGCTGGCAGCTCTGGTATTCCTGCCCCTGACCCGCTGGCGCGGTGTTCCCGGAGGCATGAAGCTGGGCATCATGGCCACCGGTATGCTGCAGTTCGGTATCACCTACCTGTGCCTGTACCGCTCGTTCAGTTACTTGACGGTGCCGGAAGTGCTGTTGTTCACCATCTTCACTCCGCTGTATGTCACCCTGCTGGACGATGCCCTGTACCGCCGGTTTTCCCCGGCGGCCCTGCTGGCTGCGGCCATCGCCACCCTGGGCGCCGGCATTATCCGCTACGACGGCCTGAGCGAAGACTACATCACTGGTTTCCTGTTGTTGCAGGTGGCCAATTTCACCTTTGCCGCCGGCCAGGTGGGCTACAAGCATGTAATGCAGCGTTACCCGCTGGAGCTGCCGGGCTACCGCACTTTCGGTTATTTCTTCTTTGGCGCGCTGGTCATCGCCCTGCCGTCGTTCCTGGTTTTCGGCAATCCGGACAAGCTGCCGGCTACCGGCTTGCAGTGGGGCATTCTGGCCTGGCTTGGCCTGGCGGCTTCTGGTTTGGGCCTGTATCTGTGGAACCGCGGCGGCTGCCAGGTGGATGCTGGTACCCTGGCGATCATGAATAATGCCCTGGTGCCGGCCGGCTTGCTGGTTAACCTGTTGATCTGGAACCGGGATGCGGATCTCGGGCGGCTGGCGCTCGGCGGCCTGGTGATTGCGTTCTCGCTGTGGGTGAATAACCGGTTTCGGCGGCAGGCCCTGGCCTGATCTCCTGGCCGGGGGCCGGCCGTAAACAACTGAACAACATTTCAACACTGGCACCATTTGGCCAGTGCTGGCAGAATCCGGCCCCAACTGCGCCAGCACTCAGGCTCGGCGCACTCACAATCCGTAATTTCCTAAAGCCAAAAGCACAGGAATAAAACTCATGACTCAGTCCAACTCCGCAGCTGACAGCGGTACCGGAGCTCGCGGACTCTGGTCTTCCAGACTCGCGTTTATTCTGGCAGCAACCGGTTCTGCTGTCGGCCTTGGTAACGTGTGGAAGTTTCCCTACGTAACCGGTGAAAACGGCGGCGGCGCGTTCGTTCTCGTTTACCTGCTCTGTATCTTCATCATCGGTATTCCCATCATGATGGCCGAGGTGTTTATCGGCCGGAATGGTCGCCACAACCCGATCACCAGTTTCCGGCTGGTGGCAGAGCGCAACCTGGCGTCTCCGGGTTGGCGTATTTCTGCCATCATCGGTATGTTCGCGGCCTTTATCATTCTGTCGTTCTACTCCGTCATCGGCGGCTGGGCGGCTTCCTACATCGGCCACGCGGCCATGGGTGACTTTACCGGCGGCACGGCTGACTCGGTAGGCGCCTTGTTCGGTGATTTGCTGAGTAACCCCGGCCTGTTGCTGTTCTGGCACACCGTCTTTATGGCGCTGGTTATCCTGGTGGTAGCCCGTGGCCTGAAGGGTGGCCTTGAGCGTGCTGCGACCATCCTGATGCCGGCACTGTTGGTGTTGCTGCTGGTAGTGGTGGGCTATGCCACCACCACCGGTCATTTCGGCGAAGCGGTCAGCTTCCTGTTCACCCCGGATTTCAGCGCCCTGACTATTGACGGCGTCCTGGTTGCCCTGGGCCATGCGTTCTTCACCCTGAGCCTGGGTATGGCCATCATGATGGCCTACGGCTCCTATCTGGGTAACGATGTGAAGATTGGCCGCACGGCTGTCAGTGTTGCCATCCTGGACACCGTGGTTGCCTTGCTGGCGGGCCTGGCCATTTTCCCGGTGGTGTTCGCCAACGGCCTTGAAGCCGGTGCCGGCCCTGGCCTGATCTTCCAGACCCTGCCGCTGGCGTTCGGTAACATGCCCATGGGCAGCCTGTTTGGTGCGCTGTTCTTTATCCTGCTGCTGTTTGCTGCCTGGACCTCCGGTATTTCCCTGCTGGAGCCGGTGGTTGAGTGGGTTGAAGAGAAAACCAGCCTGGGCCGCACCGGCAGTGCCATTGTGGCCGGCGGTGCCTGCTGGGCACTGGGTATTGCCTCGATCCTGTCACTGAACGTGTGGTCCGGCGTGACTCCGCTGGGCATGTTCGCAGCCTTTGAAGGCAAGACCATTTTCGACCTGCTGGACTACTTTACCGCCAATATCATGTTGCCGCTGTCCGGTATGCTGACGGCTGTGTTTGTGGGCTGGTTCGTGGCCAAGGAGTCTCTGAAGAGCGACCTGGCCATGGACGGTGGTGCCTTTGCCCTGTGGCACAACCTGCTGCGCTACGTGACTCCGGTAGCCGTGGCGATCGTGTTTGTCTACAACCTGATTGGTTGATCCGGCGCGGCCGTTCTGGCCGCTGCCACACCATAAAAAAACCGGCGCTGGTAACAGTGCCGGTTTTTTTATACCTGAAGATGACTGCCTGAACCTTGCCGTTCTAGACCTTACCGCCCAGCAGGATGCGCACCGCCGTGCAGGCATCTTCGAGTTCTTCGTCCCGGGGTTCCCGGCCACCGATGATGTCGCTGTACAGGCAGGATTCGGCGATGCGCACCATAAAGTAGGACAGGCTCTGTATGTTCATGGGCGGGCTCAGGTGCCCGGCGCGTACTTCATCCTTGAGTAAGCGGGTATTCACTTCCACCGTGCGGGCGTGCAGGGTGGAATGGGATGAAGTGAGCATCTTGAGCGCGTATTCCGGATCCTGGTGCAGGAATTTCCGCAGTGGCGAAAAGTGCAGGATGGTCATGTTGATGTGACGGAACACGGCAACGACATAGTCGACGCCATGGCCGGGGGTAATGGCACGGGCTTCTTTGTACAGAGGTTCGTACAGGGACCAGAGAATCTCACCAATCAGCAGGTCCCGGTTGCCCACCCAGCGGAACAGGGTGGCGCGGCCTATGTGCAGGTCATCGGCCAGGGCCGCCAGGCTGATCTTTTCCCCTTTCAGCCACATTCTTCGGGCGCGTTTGAAGGCGTCCAGAGGCGTAGGTTTGGTGATGGTGTCGGTCACTGTGGTCTCTTTGGCTGATTTGCCCTTTATTCTAGCGATTGCCGCCTGCAGGGGCTATGGGTCCTTATACCCACAGGTCGCCAATGGCCGTATCCGGGCCGAAGTGGTGAAGCACCTGGGCCTGGAACAGTTCGGCGGTGGCGATGGCGTCGATCAGCGCATTGTGGCCGGCGTAGTGGGGCAGGCCGTAGCGGAGCCGGCTGTCGGCCAGGCGGATGGAAACCGGCTTCTTGCCCATGAGCTGTTGCCAGCGGCTCGGGTTGCGGTCCGGATGCAGGTGGGCTTCGATCGCCATGGTGTCGATAACCGGGAAACGCAGTTCTTCCTTAAGGCGCCATTGCAGGGCAACGTTCAGGAACGGGCGCTCGATGTTGCGGTAGTGCACCACGGGGATTCGGCCGGTGAGGTGTTCAAACAGAGGGTCCAGCACGTCTTCCAGGTCCGGGGCGTTTTCAATTTCGCTGTGGGTAATGCCGTGGATGGTCACCGAGGTTTTGTGCAGGGGCAGCCTGGGGCGCACCACCTGGTGCCAGCATTGGCCGAGCTGGATGCCGTCCAGGGTGAAGGGCACCAGGCCGATGCTGACGATGGAGTGCTGGTCGGCTTCCAGGCCGGTGGTTTCGAAGTCCAGGGCCAGTAGCGGGACGTCCCGGATAGGTGTGTCCGGACTGGGGCAGCCGGCTTCGTAGAAGGCACGGATTCTGGCGTCGTTTGCCTGTTCGGCGCCTTTGCGGTAATTCTCTGGCCAGTTCTGTTTGCTGTTGCTGCTTTTGATGGCGTTAGACATTCCGGGTAGCTCCGGCGTTGTAGCGGAAGCGCAGGAACTTCTGGGCGTTACTGACGATCTGGAAGGCGTCTTTCAGATGGCTGCGTTCAAATGGTGACAGGTCTTCCGGGCGTACGTTGTTGTCCGGTTCGCGGCCTTCTTCAATGGCCAGGGCCTGGTGGCGGATACGGACGATGGAGATGAATTCCAGGGCATCGCGCAGGTTGCCGGCGTCGTCGTCCAGCATAAGATTGGTTTTAGCGATGTCCCGCAGGCGCTCGAAGGAGTTCTGGGAGCGGGAACCGCAGGCCAGGGCGTGCACCCGGATGAGGTCGGACACCGGTGCCGTGCCCCGGCGTTTGAGGTTGAAGGTTTTCTGGTGCTTGCCGTCTTCTTCCAGCACAAAGGTGCGGAAGAAACCCAGGGGCGGCGTACGGTTCAGGGCATTTCTGGCCAGGAACGTGAGGAAGCGCTGACTTCCTCCCGCTTTTTCCACAATCAGGGTTTTCAGCTGCTCGGCAAAGTCGGTTTCGCCGTAGATGCCGTCCAGGTCGAAGAAGATGTTGCTGTTGAGCAGGGCTTCGGCCTTGGGGTTGTCGATCCAATCGGTGAAGTAACCCTTCCACACGCTCAGCGGCTGCCGCCATTTCGGGTTGGTGGCCATGATGTCGCCGGTGCAGTAGGGGTATCCGCATTCGGCCAGGCCATCGGAGACGAACTTGGCCAGGGCCAGGAAGTATTCGTCGTGCTCTTCCGGGACGAAGCTGTCGTCCAGTACCATGGCGTTGTCCTGGTCGGTAACCACCAGCTGTTCATCCCGGGCCATGGAGCCCAGTGCCATAAAGCAATGCGGAATGGGAGGCGGGCCAAGTTTTTCCTCGCCCAGCTCCAGCAGACGCTGGCTGAAACTGCGGCCGATGCCGGCCATGGCGCTGCCGATCATGTGGGAGTTGGCGTCTTCGTTGACCATGCGCACGAAGCTGTCGCGCACTTCGCGGCTGATTTTCTTCAGGCCTTTGATGTCGTTCTGGTGGTAGATGTTGCTCACCAGGTACAGGCTGCTCTGGCTCTCGTATTTGACGATGTCGGACAGCGCGATAACGCCACGCACTTCATGGTCTTCCATGACTGGCAGATGGTGCACGTTATTGTGCAGCATGGTAAGCATGGCTTCGAAGATGTAGCTGCGGGCGCTGATGGTAATCAGCCCTTCGGACATGATCTCGCTGATGGGGGTTTCTGATGGCAGGGCGTTGGTGACCGCCCGGGTGCGCAGATCCCGGTCGGTGATGATGCCCTTGAGCCGGGGTGAGTCCCCACTTTCGTCCATCAGCAGCAGTGCCGACACGCCGTTGTCGGTCATGATCCGGGCGGCTTCCTGAAGGCGCACGGTGGTCGGGGCAGAGACTGGCTCCCGGGCAATCAATCGGGTGACCTTGGCGGACATCAGTTCGTTGGATTTGTGCCGGCGCGAGACCGCCGAACGCAGACGGCTGTGATCTTCAATCTCGACAAAATCCGCGAAGTTCTCGTCGTTTTCCCACAGATGCTGGAAGGTCTCGTAGGGGATTTTGTAGATCAGGCAGTCTTCGATGGCTTTGGCCGGAAAGCGCACTTTCTGATTGCGCAGCAGGCCAAACTGGCCAAAGATTTCGCCCTCACCGATGCGGTTGTAGAGCTCGCCGGAGCGCCGGAAGATTTCCACCGCACCGCTGCGGATGTAGTGCAGCCAGTAGTTCTGCTGGCCCAGCTCCAGAATCTGGGTGCCGGCCCGGTAATAGGCTACTTCGATACCAGTGACGATGCGGTCGAGCAGCTCTTCGGGCATGTCGTCAAAGGGGGCGTGTTGGGCGATGTGGTTGCGGATGTCGAGCAGCTCGGCCTGCATGGGCTCTCCAGGGTTGATCGGTCTTGTTCTGAAGCCGGCGATTGCGGTGCCGCCGTTTCCGGAGTCTGGCTAAACTATAGCAGTTGTCTGTCCGGTTGGTGTACCTTGGCGGCGGAATGTGGCGGGCTGGAGAAAGGTTTATGGTCAACAAGTTACTGGTAACCGGCGGGATTCGCTCCGGTAAGACCGGGCTGGCGGAGCAGCGGGCCAAAGCGGCCGGTAACGACGTGGTTTATGTGGCGACCGCCACTGCAGGCGATGATGAAATGGCACTGCGTATTGAGCGTCACCAGCAACTGCGGCCGAACCACTGGCAGCTTGCTGAAGAGCCGCTGCGCCTGGGCCGGGTATTGTCAGTGTATGCCTGCGGTCCGGGAGAGCCACCGTTGCTGTTGGTGGACTGTATGAGCCTGTGGCTGAGCAATCTGTTGTTTGCCGACGGCTCCTTGTTCCAGCCCGAGCGGGCGGCCTTTCTGGAGGCGGTTGAGGCCTATCCCGGCCCTCTGGTGATTGTGACCAACGAAGTGGGGCTCGGAACCATCGGCATGGACCCGCTTACCCGCCGTTTTGCCGACGAGCTGGGCTGGCTCAATCAGGCCCTGGCCCAGCGATGTGATGAGGTGGTGATGGCCGTGGCGGGTTTGCCACTAACCCTCAAGGTTGGTGGCTGATCAGGCTGCGGAACACACCGAATTCGGACTGGTCGACCTGTATCTGGCTGCGGCAGGCGTAAGGGACGGCGAAGCCGGTGAATGATTTTTCCAGCGGAATGCCCAACACATTGGCCAGCACCATGCGAATCACGCCTCCGTGGCAGACCACCAAGACCCGTTTGCCGGCTAGGGTTTGCTGCCACCGATTAAAACCATCGATGGTGCGCTGGTAGAAATCCGTCACAGCTTCACCGCCGGGGGGGAGGAAGTTGATGGGGTCCTGCCAGAAGTGTTTGAGGTGATCCCCATAACGCTCCTGGATCTGCTCTGCGGTCAACCCTTCCCACTCACCGAAGCCGATCTCCCGAAGATCTTCTTCGATGTGCAGTGGAATCCTGTGTTCCTCGGCTAGTTGCTGGGCGAAGCGTCGGCACCGTTTCATGGGTGAACTGACGATGGCGTCCCACCGATCACCCTCGGCGATGGCAGCTCTCATCTGTTGCCACCCGGTGTCGCTCAAAGGGTCGTCTTTACTGCCCCGGAACATCTGGCCACCTTCCGGTTCGCCGTGGCGTATCAGGTCGATCACTGTGGTGGTCATGGGGTTAGTCTCCCGCTTTGCCGCTGACACCGGCGTCGGTAAAGCTGGCCATCCGGTTATGCAGCGCGCAGGCGGCGCGCAGCAGCGGAACGGCAACGGCCGCGCCACTGCCTTCGCCCAGGCGCATACCAAGATCCAGCAGGGGCGAGGCATCGAGTGCCTCCAGCACGGAATTGTGGCCGGGTTCGGCCGAGCGGTGTGCAAACAGAAGCCACTCGCGCACCCCTGGCTGTTGATGCACAGCCACCAGCGCGGCGACAGAGACGATAAAACCATCCACCAGCACCGGGATCCGGCGTGCGGCGCAGCCCATTATGGCGCCCGTCAGTGCGGCTATTTCAAAGCCTCCCAAAGAGGCCAGTACCGTCAGCGGGTCCCGGTCGGGACCATGTCGGTGCAAGGCCTTCTCAACAACGCGGGCCTTGCGGGCAACGCCTTCGGAGTTCAGCCCGGTGCCCGGGCCAACGAGGGTGGTGGGCTGCTGGCCCAGCAGGGCGCAGGCCAATGCGGCGGCACTGGTGGTGTTGCCGATGCCCATGTCGCCACCAATAAACAGGCGGCAGCCAGCGTTTACGGCACGCCTGGCGGCATCGTCGCCACTGTATAGCGCGGATTCAACCTGGCGCGAGGACATGGCCGGTGATTTTGCCATGTTGGCCGTAGAGGGGGCGATAATCTGGTGTATGACACCGGGCAATGCCGGTACCTCGCCAACCGTACCCAGGTTAACCACTTCCAGGCTGGCGCCAAGTTCTTCAGCCATCACACTGATGGCAGCGCCGCCGCTGGCAAAGTTGGCGATCATCTGGGCGGTGACTGCCTGTGGAAATGCTGAAACACCTTCGGCGCAAACTCCGTGATCACCGGCAAACACCACCATTCGCACCGGATCAACGCTGGGTTTGTCACTGCCGTTCAGGCCCGCCAGGTTGATGGCGAGCTTTTCCAGTTGCCCGAGAGAGCCGGGTGGCTTGGTGAGTACCTGCTGGCGTTCGGCGGCAAGCGCGGTGTGCTGAACCGAGGGCCTTGGGGGTGACTTCAACCAACTGTCGGGCAGTGCCATGGCGATGGGTCCTTGTGGGCGGAAAACCGAGGATGGTCTAACCGGGAGGCAAGACTGTCAAGTTCAGTGATCGGTCGGTTAGACTTGCCGGCACTTGATTTACGGAGATCGGCTTTGGATACGTTTGTGGTTGCAGCGCTGGTGTGCGGTGCCGCGGTTTTGGTGGATTGGCTCTTGGGTGAGCCCCGGCGATGGCATCCGCTGGTGGGTTTCGGCCGGTGGGCATCCCTGTTGGAGCAACGCCTGAATGATCAGCCGTCATTCCCGGCGCAAAGCCTTTTGCGGGGGTTGCTGGCGACCCTGGTAGCGGTCATGCCAGCCGTCGTGCTGGCAATTCTGCTGCAATTCCTGCTGGAGGGCTGGCTGTGGCTGCTCACTCAGGTGGCCGGTGTCTGGCTTGCCATTTCATTACGGGGGCTGGCGGAGCATGGTCGGGCGGTGTCGACTGCGTTGGCGTCCGGGGATGGCGCCCGGGCCCGGCTGGCGGTTGGCCAAATTGTCAGCCGCGACGCTGCAGCGCTGACCGACGAAGGCGTTGCCGCCGCCGCTTCGGAATCCATGCTGGAAAATGGCGCGGATGCGGTGTTTTCAAGCTTGTTCTGGTATCTGGTCGCTGGCTTGCCCGGACTGGTTTTGCACCGGCTGGTGAACACGCTGGATGCCATGTGGGGCTACCGGACGCCACGATATCTGTATTTCGGGCGCTGCGCCGCCAGGCTCGATGATGCTATGAACTGGGTGCCTGCCCGGCTAACTGCCTTGACCTATGCGTTGCTGGGCAATACCCGGCTGGCCGTGAAATGCTGGCGTGAACAGTCCAGGGCCTGGGACAGTCCGAACGCCGGCCCGGTGATGGCAGCAGGAGCGGGCGCGCTCGGTGTCACACTGGGCGGCCCGGCGCCGTATTCCGGTGGCGTGAAGCAGCGACCGCTGCTGGGCAGCGGGCAAGGCGCCACGGCGCAAACCGTGGAGGGCGCGATTTCCCTGGTTCAGCGTGGCGTGATGTTGTGGCTGTTGGTGTTGTTGGCCTTGGCCGCAACTCTGAATGCGTTCTGGTCAGGAGGTATCGGGTGACAGCGTTCGATGGTGCTGATTTGCCGGAGCATGGAGGTCGCCTGAGGGCAGCGGCTCAGCACTGGGGCATTCCTCCGGAACAATGGCTGGATCTCTCCACCGGTATTAATCCTGTGCCCTGGCCGGTTCCGGCAATTCCGGCGGAGGTATGGCAACGGCTGCCGGAGCCGGAAGATGGGCTGGAAGAGATTATCCGTATCTGGGCCGGGGCGCCGGAGCGTGCCTGCTGCCTACCCGTAGCGGGTTCCCAGGCGGCGATCATGGCCCTGCCAGCGGTTCGTGCCCGTAAGCATGGTTTCGGTCGGGTGGCCGTGCCCATGCCCGGTTATCGTGAGCATGGTCATGCCTGGCGGCGAGCGGGTTTCGACGTGGTGGCGATTCCTGAACAGGCGACAATGCAAGCGGAGCTGGCGTGGCTGGACTCTGTGGATGTGGTGGTATGGATACAGCCGAATAATCCGACCGGGCAGCTGATGGATCCTGCCCGTTTACGGTTTTGGCACGAGCGTCTGCGCGAGCGTGATGGCTGGCTGGTGCTGGATCAGGCGTTTATTGAGGGTGAGCCCGGCTTCGGCCTAGACCCGTGGGCGGGCGCTCCGGGGCTGATCGTGTTGCGCTCGCTGGGCAAGTTTTTCGGGCTGGCAGGTCTCCGTGCCGGTGCGATCCTGACCGAGCCTGGACTGGCTCACCTGCTGGCGAACGAGCTTGGCCCCTGGACGGTCAGCGGTCCTGCACGCTACCTGATGGCCAGGGCTCTGCAAGATCAGGCCTGGCAGGTGGAGGCTCGTGCCAGCCTGCAAACGGCAAGACTGCGAATGGACGGCCTGCTCAGAAAACACGGGATGCCGTCCCCCACCGGCACCCTGCTCTTCAGAACGGTTCAACATCCCCGCGCAGCGGACATTGCTGACCAGCTGGCTCGCCGCGGCATTCTGGTCAGGCGTTTTGACGCACCCGCAGCCCTGCGTTTCGGTTTACCGCCGGATGAAACCGGTTGGCAACGGCTGGAGGGTGCGTTGTCTGAATTAACATATCTCATTGACCACCCCCACCCTGGTTGATAGTCTTGCCCGCGATTTCAGGTGCTGTATGCATTTTGTCCAGGCTGGCGATAGTCCGGAGGAGTGCTCGCAGTGAAACGGGAAGCCGGTGACATTCCGGCGCTGCCCCCGCAACGGTAATCAGGTGAAAGGCAATCCAGTACGCCACTGTGCCAATGGCATGGGAAGGTGGTTGCCCCGGAGCATCGGCTCCGCCTGTAAGCCCGGAGACCGGCCTGAAAGACGGAACCGTGAGTTCCGGACACCAGACGTTGCGGAGGGCGACGGCGGTGGGTGAACCTGGCTCGCAATTACTGACACGCCCTCCACCCCCGTCTGAGCAGTCTGTCTTCCTCCGCAGTTAATTGATCGACCGTACGGGTGCGTGCGGTGAACCGTGAGTGAAGCTATGAGTACTGCCAAAGCCCTTCCCGCCCTGATGTTGTTACCACTGGCGTTGCCTGCTGTTGCCGCCGATGAAGCGTCGGACGAGCGCAAGCTGGAACCGATTGTCGTTACCGCCACCCTTGGGCCTCTGACCGCGGGTGAAAGCCTGTCATCGGTCACAGTTATTGACGAAGAAACCATCCGCGAGCAAAGCCCCTCAGAATTCACCCAGCTTCTGCGAGGACAGCCCGGGATCAACGTGACCGGCAACGGCTCCTTCGGTAAAACCACCAGTGTCTACACCCGCGGTACGGCCAACGACTCCACGCTGCTGCTGGTTGATGGTGTGCGCCTGCGTTCGGCCACATCCGGTGGTCCTTCCTGGCAGTACTTCCCCGTTGAACTGATCGAGCGGGTGGAAATCGTCCGGGGCGCCCGGAGCTCACTGTACGGTTCCGATGCTGTCGGTGGTGTGGTGCAGGCCTTTACGCTGGACCCCGAAGACACGCCGGCAGGTTGGGTAGAAGCCGGTGCAGGCAATTTCAACACGCAGAAAGGCAGTGCCGGTGTTGCTGCCCGCGCCGGAAATACCCGTTTCAGCCTGAGTGGCTTGCATAAAGAAACCGATGGTACAGCGGTGATCACCGATGGTGACGACCGGGGTTTCCGCAACACCGCCGGTATCGGACGTGTAGTCCATGAGCTGGACTCCGGCGGAGAAGCCAGCCTGGTGATGGTGCAAAGCGAGGGCAACACTGAATACGAAGGCGGCGAAATTGATTTCATGATTCGCACCATTGGTTTCGGGCTGGAAACGCCAGTGAGTGACTACTGGCGGCATTCACTTCAGTTCTCTGAATCCCGGGACGAGACCGACAACGTCACGCCCACATTCAGCAGCACCTTCAATACCCGTTCACAGGCAGCGCGTTGGGACAATACCTTTACCTGGAACGTCCATGAGCTGGTGGTTGGGGCAGAGTTAATGACCGACGAAGTCAGCGGTACCACCGATTACGCTGAGACCAGCCGCACCAACACCGCCCTGTACAGCCAGTTGCGCCTGAACTTCGGCCCAACCGACCTGCAGCTGAGTGTGCGCGGTGATGACAACGAAGCCTACGGCAAGAATGAAACCGGTGGTATCGCCCTTGGCCATGCTCTGGATCGATCCCACCGAGTGCGGATCAGTTATGGTACGTCTTTCCGGGCACCCACCTTCAACGATCTGTATTTCCCGGGTGCGAACCCGGACCTGGAGGCAGAGGAGTCCGGCACGGTGGAGTTGGGTGCCAGTGGTCACTATCAGACCTGGTTCTGGGATGCAGCCCTGTTCCAGCTGGATGTGGATAACCTGATTGCCTGGAGCCCGACCCCCAGTGGCTTGTGGACGCCAATGAATGTCAATGAAGCCCGAATCCGTGGTGCCGAGTTCAGCGCGGGTTTTGAGCGGGATGGTTGGCGCGGTGATGCGGCGCTGACGCTGCTGGACCCGGAAGACCGGGAAACCGGAAACCGACTCCAGCGCAGAAGTGGCAAAACCCTGCGCCTTGACCTGAGCAAGCGCGTTGGTACCTGGGACTTCGGTGGCACAGTGGTGGCCGAAGGCTATCGTTATGATGACCGTGCCAACGACGACAGGCTGCCCGGTTTTGCGACTCTGGACTTGCGGGCCGGCTGGCGCTTTGCTCCGGACTGGTCAACCCGGTTGACGCTGGCTAACGTGCTGGATAAGGAATACAGCACCGCCCGCGATAGCCTGAATGACGTGGACTACATAGCAGCTGGCCGCACCGCCATGCTGACAGTGCGTTACGATATCCGATAAAAACCGTTAAACCGGGGGAGGCCTCTGTGGCAGATCTGAAGGAAATGGCTATGATTCTGGGCGGGATGCTGCTGGCATTCCCCGCCCTGGCATCGCCGGTCTGTGCCACGGATGATCTGGGTAAAGAGATTTGCCTTGAGCAACCGGCAGAGCGCATTGCCGCGCTTTCCCCCGGCGCCACCGAGCTGGCCTGGGCTGCAGGCGCCGGCGATCAGGTGGTTGCAGTTGTCGCCTACAGTGACTATCCCCCGGCCGCGAAAGAAGTAACTTCGGTTGGCAGCCACACTCGCATGGACATGGAGCGCCTGCTGGAACTGCAGCCGGACCTGGTGATTGGCTGGGTAACCGGTAACCCGACTGAGCAGTTGGCGACACTCAGAGAAATGGGTGTGCCTGTGTTCTCCATCGAGCCCCGCAGTTTTGAGGCGGTGTCCCACACCATTGAACGCATCTCTACCCTGGCCGGTACCGATGCCGAGGGTTTTGCCGAGGCGGAACGATTCCGCAAAGGCATTACAGACCTGCGAGCCAGGTTTTCCGATGCCGACCCAGTGCCGGTGTTCTACCAGGTCTGGGATGAGCCTTTGATGACGGTCAACCGTGACCATCTGATTGGTGAAATGATTGAGCTGTGTGGGGGTGACAACGTGTTTGGCCACCTGGAGCGGTTGGTGCCCAGAATCAGTGCCGAAGCCGTTATTGCAGCCAATCCCGAAGCTATCCTGGCGGGCGGGAAGGGGGAGGAGAACCGCCACTGGCTGACTCGCTGGCAGTCATTCCCGAGCCTGACCGCCACGGAGCGGGACAACCTGTTTTTTATTCCGCCGTCTCTGGTACAGCGACCAACACCGAGAATGCTCGAAGGTACGCGCCTGTTTTGTGAAAAACTGGAGGTGGCCCGTGACCGGCGACCTTAATGGAGTCCTTGCGTGATCCGGCCGATCACTTTGCCATTGTTGGTGCTGGCTCTGGCCGGCGTGCTGGCGATGGTGATCTCGGTCGGTGTTGGCAGCGTGGCGATATCACCTGCCGATGTGTTGTCGGTATTTCTGGGTGAAGGCTCGGACCTGCAGCGCACGCTGATCCTTGAGCTCCGGCTACCCAGAACCTTGTCGGCCTTTGCCACCGGAGGCCTGCTGGCCGTGGCCGGCGCCCTGATGCAGGTATTGCTGCGTAACCCACTTGCCGATCCCTACGTTCTGGGCCTGTCCGGCGGCGCGGCTGTTGGTGCGTTACTGGCGATGCTGGCGGGACTTGGCGGCGCGGTTATTTCCGGTTCTGCCTTTGCCGGTGCCCTGCTCGCGACCTTGATGGTGTTTGGGCTGGCCCATGGCACTGGCAGCTGGACGCCCTCCCGCCTGTTACTGACCGGGGTGGTGGTGGCCGCTGGCTGGGGTGCGGTGATTACCCTGATGTTGGCGATCAGCCCGGCCCGGGAGTTGCCGGGCATGCTGTACTGGCTGATGGGCGATGTTTCTTACGCCCGGATACCATGGCCCGGACTGGGATTGTTGACTGTTGTTTGTGTTCTGGTGGTGCCACTGGGTCGGAGCCTGAATGTGTTGGCTCGGGGACCGATGCAGGCGGCGGCATTGGGTATTTCGGTGCGCCCGCTGGAATGGCTGATTTACATACTCGCCAGCTTGCTCACCGCCACGGCGGTCACCATGGCGGGCAGCATAGGCTTTGTCGGCCTTGTGGTTCCACATATGCTCCGGTTGGTGTTGGGCAATGATCAGCGACTGATCCTGCCAGCCTGTGCCTTGGCCGGCGGCACACTGCTGGTGCTGGCGGATACCCTGGCGCGGGTGGTGATCGCGCCGGAACAGCTACCGGTGGGTGTGATCACCGCGTTGCTGGGTGTTCCCACCTTCCTGTACTTGTTGTACCGGAGTCGCTGATGAACGCCATGCAGAGCCGCCAAATGCAGACCCTGAGTACCCGGAACCTGGTGATTGATATTCCCGGCCGCGCCGATGGCTACCCGCTGGATTTAACGATCGGCTCCGGTCAGATCTGGGGCGTGCTCGGGCCCAACGGTGCCGGCAAGACCACTTTGCTGCATACGCTCGCAGGCCTTCGGCCGCCTCGCGCTGGTGCTTTGTATCTTGATGATGTTTCGGTATCCGGAATAAAGCGCCGTGTGTTCTCTCAACAGCTGGGGCTGGTGTTCCAGGACCGGCAGGACGGCTTCCCGGCAACGGTACTGGAAACCGCGCTGATCGGTCGCCATCCCTGGTTGTCTCCGTGGCAGATGGAAGGGACAGACGATCTGGCTATGGCGGAAAGAGCACTTGAAGCACTGGATGTTCTGCACCTGAAAGACCGTCTGGTCAGCACCCTCTCTGGCGGGGAACGCCAGCGTGTGGCGATTGCCACCCTGATGACCCAGTCGCCTCATACCTGGTTGCTGGATGAACCGACGAATCACCTGGATCTGCATCACCAGGTGGCCGTCATGAAACTGCTCACCGATCGTGCGGCAGCAGGGAACGCCATTTTCATGTGCCTGCACGATCTGAACCTGGCTGCCCGCTGGTGCGATCATATTCTGCTGATGTATCCCAACGGCGAAGCCTGCTGGGGCCCGGCAGAAAGGATGCTGGTGCCGAACGCTCTGGAACGTTTGTACAACCAGAAACTGGCAACGGTAGAAGTGGATGGCGCGCCTTTTTTCGTGCCAAAACGAGATTAACTCAGAAGTATCGCGAGGGTAGCGGGGCAGGGCTTTCCGGGGCCGTCTGCAGCAGGGATGCTGCAGTCAAGCGTACAGGGATGTATTCACAGCGTGTCCCGGAAAGCCCTGCCCCGCTGCCCGTCTGCACCAAACTCAGACGACAGGGAATAGCAACACATGCCAGACAACAAAATCCCGGCCGCCATGATCACAGCCCCGGGCTCCGGCCAGGGCAAGTCCATGGTCACCGCCGCCCTGGCCCGACTGCACCGGAACGCCGGCCGGAACGTCCGGGTGTTCAAACACGGGCCGGATTATCTTGATCCCATGGTGCTGGAGGTAGCCTCCGGTAACCCGGTTTACCAGTTGCACCCCTGGATGACCGGCGAGGACGAGTGCCGGTGGCGGCTGGCGGAGGCTGCCCAGAGCGCCGACCTGATTCTGGTGGAGGGCTCCATGGGCTTGTTTGATGGCAGCCCCAGCAGCGGCGATCTGGCCAAGCTGGCGGGTATTCCGGCCTTGCCCGTCATTGACGCCAAAGGCATGGCCCAGACCTTCGGCGCGGTTGCCCTGGGGCTGGCTCGCTTCGACGCGGAATTGCCGGTTCATCAGGTGATTGCTAACAAGATTGGCAGTCCCTACCACGGCGAGCTACTGCGGGAGAGCCTGCCGGAAGGTATCAGCCTGCTGGGCGCAATACCCCGAAACGATGCCATGAACATTCCGGACCGGCACCTTGGTCTGGTCCAGGCGGCTGAAATGGACGACCTGAGTGATCGACTGGATAAGGCTGCCGAAGTCCTGATGTCAGCGGGTCTGGATGTGCTGCCCGAGCCCGTGTCGTTTCATTATGAGGCACCTTCCCGGCCAGAACAGCTACTGGCGGGACATCGGATCGCGGTTGCCAGGGATGCGGCCTTCAGTTTTATCTACCGCGCCAATCTGGATCTGCTCACCGCCATGGGCGCTGAGCTGGTGTATTTCTCGCCCCTGACAGATTCGGAAGTACCGATGGTTGACGCATTGTGGCTTCCGGGCGGCTACCCGGAACTGCATGCCAGCATCTTGGCGGAGAACCTCTCCATGCTGGCGTCGATTCGCGCCTTCCACCAGGCCGGCAAGCCCATTCTGGCAGAGTGCGGTGGTCTGATGGCCTGTGCCGAAGAGCTGGCAGATAAAGACGGCAAAGTACATCGTCTGCTGGGCCTGGTGCCCGGGCGGGCGACCATGGCTAACCGACTGACCGCATTGGGTCTGCAAAGTCTGGAAACCCAGCTCGGCGGGCTGCGGGGCCACACCTATCACCATTCCAGTCTTGAGACCCCGTGGCAACCTGCCGCCAGGGCTAAGAAGCAGGCTGGCTCTGAAGGTGAGGCCGTGTATCGCGACCAGAAACTGGTGGCCAGCTATTTTCACGGATACTTCCCGTCAGCGCCTGCTTTGATTAGCGCGATCTTTCGCGGTGAGGAAGTCCGGTTTTCCTGAGCAACTCGAACGCCTTAACCCAAGGAGAGTCATCATGCGTGAACGCGCCAAAGACCCCGAACGCCATGCCAAGCGCATGGCCGCCAAACAGAAAATCATGCAAGAGCGCATTGCCAGTGCCCAGAAAGAACAGGGCGTGTTGCTGGTGCTCACCGGCCCCGGCAAAGGCAAGAGCAGTTCCGGCTTCGGCATGGTGGCCCGGGCTCTGGGCCACGGTATGAAAGTGGGCATCGTCCAGTTCATCAAGGGCGCTTTCAGCACCGGCGAGGAAGCGTTCTTCCGGAGCCTGCCGAACGTGACCTACCACGTGATGGGCCAGGGCTATACCTGGGAAACCCAGAATCGTGAGCAGGATGTGCAGAGCGCGACCGATGCCTGGGAAGTCGCAGCTGACATGCTCAAAGACGACAGCTATGACCTGATTCTGCTGGACGAACTGAATATCGCGCTGAAGTACGACTACATCGATCTGGACCGGGTGCTGGACGACCTGCAGGCTCGTCCCGAAATGCAGCATGTGGTGGTCACCGGGCGCGGGGCTCCGCAGGAACTGGTTGATCTGGCCGACACGGTGACCGAGATGGGCGTGGTCAAACATGCCTTCAAGGATCAGGGCATCAAGGCCCAGAAGGGTGTGGAGCTGTAAATGCCCACCCTGATGGTGCAGGGCACCACCTCGGATGCTGGCAAGACCACGGTGGTGGCGGCCCTGTGCCGCTGGCTGGCGCGTCAGGGGGTGTCGGTGGCACCGTTCAAACCCCAGAACATGGCCCTGAACAGTGCGGTCACCGTGGATGGTGGCGAAATTGGCCGCTCCACGGCGTTGCAGGCACTGGCCTGTGGTCTGGAGCCCCACAGTGACATGAACCCGGTGTTGTTGAAGCCCCAGAGCGATTGCGGGGCCCAGGTGATCTTGCGGGGCAAGGTCCATGGCAATATGGATGCCCTGGATTACCACGCCTACAAAGCTGAGGCGATGAATTCGGTGATGGCGAGCTGGCAGGCACTGAGTGTCCGCTACGATGTGGTCATCGCCGAAGGCGCCGGCAGCCCCGCGGAAATCAATCTGCGGGCCAACGACATTGCCAACATGGGTTTTGCCGAAGCTGCTGATTGTCCGGTGTTGCTGGTAGGGGATATTGACAAGGGCGGGGTTTTCGCCCAGCTGGTGGGTACGCTGGAGTTGATTTCCGACAGTGAGCGGGACAGGACGGCGGGTTTTATCATCAACCGGTTCCGGGGCGATATTGCGCTGTTGGAGCCCGGGCTGGACTGGCTGACGGAACACACGGGCAAGCCGGTGTTCGGGGTTTTGCCATACCTGCACGGGTTGGTGATCGACTCAGAAGACAGCGTCAGTGCCGCCGGCACCAGTGAGGCCGGCGCCCTGAAAGTGGTGGTGCCGATATTTCCGAGGATCAGCAACCACAATGATTTTGATCCGTTGCGACTCCACCCGGGCGTTGACCTGGTGTTCGTGGGGACGGATGAACCCATTCCGCCAGCGGATCTGATTATCTTGCCCGGCAGCAAAAGCACCCGGCACGACCTGCAGTGGCTGAAGCAACAAGGCTGGCCGGAAGCCATCCAGAAACACCTGCGGTATGGCGGCAAGCTACTGGGTATCTGTGGCGGCTTCCAGATGCTGGGGCTAAAAGTGGAAGACCCGGAAGGGCTGGAGGGTGAAGCCGGCACTACCGAGGGCCTGGCCCTGTTCGAAATGGTTACCCGTATGGTGCCGGGCAAGCAGCTCCGAATGGTAAATGGCGGGCTGACCTCTCATGTTGCCAGCACGGCGGTGACAGGCGCTCTGAAAGGCTATGAAATGCACAACGGTGTCACCGAAGGCGCCGCGCTGGTGCGCCCATTTGCAGAGCTGGAAGGCCGGCCGGATGGCGCCGTCAGTGCGGATGGCCAGGTGGCGGGTACCTACATCCACGGCGTCTTCGACGAGCCAGCCGCCTGCCATGCCATTCTGGCCTGGGCAGGCCTTAAAACACAGGGCGAGCAGTCGGTGGACTACCAGCGTCACCGTCTGCAGCAACTTGATCGCCTGGCCGATCAGGTGGAACAGTGCCTGGACACAGACCGGTTAAGGAGGCTGTTGCAGTTGTGAGTAACCCGAATGATCCCTTCACCGATGCCCAGCGCGAAGGCCTGTACCGGGCCATCTTCGAGCGCCGGGATGTGCGCTCCCAGTTCCTGCCGGATGCCATTCCGGAGGCGGTTCTGGCGCGCATCCTGAGAGCTGCCCACCACGCCCCGTCGGTCGGCTTCATGCAGCCCTGGGATTTCATCGTGATCGACAGCCTGGCGGTGCGCGAGCAGGTGCTGGACAGTTTTAACGAGGAAAACGCAAAGGCCTCGGAAAACTACACCGGCGAGCGCCAGCAAACCTATCGGAGCCTGAAACTGCAGGGCATTCTGGAAAGCCCCATCAACCTCTGCATCACCTGTGATCGATCCCGCGGCGGCCCCAATGTCCTGGGGCGTAATTCCATTATGGAAATGGACCTGTTCAGCACCTGCCTGGCGGTGCAGAACCTCTGGCTGGCGGCTCGGGCCGAGGGTATTGGCGTGGGCTGGGTGAGCATCCTGGATCAGGATGTGCTGTCGAATATCCTGCAGTTGCCGGATCATGTATACCCGCTGGCCTATCTCTGCCTGGGCTATGTCAGTGAATTCCTGGAGCAACCGGAATTACAGTCCAAAGGCTGGCGTTCCCGGCTGCCGCTGGAAGATCTGGTACATGGTAATACCTGGGGTGGCGCCCTTGATCAGGAGTCCCTGCTGGCCCGGTTAAAGCAGGTCTGACATCGGGGTGGACGTCAGTTTCCTATTGGCGGCAGATCCCTCACCAGTGATTGCAGCTCGCGAGTGATCGCAATCAGCTCCTTCAGCAATTGGGGGTTCACGTCCATGTGGCCCTCGTATTCGGCCAGATTGCGGGCCGAATGACACTTGTCCAATACGCGCCATTTGGCATTGGGTAAGCCAATGGTGTGTTGCAGGCACTGGAAGACGATGTAGCGACTTTCGGAACGATACCCGTGCCATCTCAGGGCGGCGAGCGATAATGCGTGGGCGGCGCCATAAGCCAGAGAGAACTGGCTGTCCTCAGACAATCCCTCAATGCAGGCGTCCCGGAGTTTGGTGTCGGCAGCCTTGAGCATGCCGTCGAACTCCCGGGCATCGGGTGGTTCTGCCTTGAGTCGTCGGATCCTGACCAGATTATCGAGTGCTTCCATGCAATGTGTCCTGTCTCAGTGGCTGAAGCGGAGGTCGAGGCGGGGTTGGTCCAGCACCCGGGTGACAAAACTCTGATTGTCTTTGATACGCTGCTCGAACTCGGCGGGAGAGTATAACGTGGGATTGATGGTTCGTTGTAATTGTTGTTCGGCGGGGGCCAGCAGTTCCATAACCTCGCTGTAACTGAGATCGTGGCCGATCAGCATGACATCGACATCGCTGCCCGCATGGGCATCCCCTTTTGCCACGGAACCGTAGATAAAGGCCTGTTCGAGGGTATCCGCCAGTGGCGCCAGGGCATTCCGGAGCACATCGGAAATACCAAAGGTTTTCTGGACGATGTGTTTCAGCTCATCGAAGATCGGGTTGTCCGGGTTGGCCTGGTAGTGGTTCTGGTTGCCTTGGCGGGTCATGACGACCAGACCGGAATCGGTCAGTTTGGCCAGCTCCCGGACAACGGTGCCGCGCCCTATATTTGCCTGCCGTACCAGTTCATTCAGGTAAAGGCTCTGGTCTGGATGGCCGTAGATAAGCGATAGCAGGCGCTGTTGGGTTTTGGTAAACAGTGCGTCACCGATACTGGTTCCGGGCATGGTCAGGTTGCATCTCATGAGTCTCAATATGGGTACTTTAGTACCTGATTTGGGTATTTTCAATCCCATATTGGGCTCTTTAAGTCCCAATTTGGGGATCCATGTGGAGGGTCTATGAATTTTTCTGTGTTTTACCAGCAGGCCTTGGCCCGGAAGGGTGGCGAGCAGGTCCTGAAATCCCTGTTGCCTCCGGTCACCGAAAAGCATCGTCTGGCGGAGATCAGCGACGACCGTTACCTGTCCGAGATCACCCGATGCATTTTCAAAGCTGGTTTTGTCTGGCGGGTGATCGAGAACAAGTGGCCGGATTTTGAGGCGGCCTTCGAAGGGTTTGTGCCCGCCTACTGGCAGCAGGTGCCGCCGGAAGTGCTGGAGCAGCTGGCTACAGACGAACGTATCGTTCGCAACATGCAGAAGATCCGGACTGTGCCGGAGAACGCCCGGATGATCATGGATGTGGCGAAAGACCATGGCAGCTTTGGTCAGTTTCTGGCCCAGTGGCCGTCGACCGATCAGGTGGGGCTGCTGCTCTACTTGAAGCGTAACGGTGGGCGTCTGGGCGGGAACTCGGCCCAGTATTTCCTGCGCCGGGTGGGTTGGGATGGCTTTATCCTGTCCCACGATGTGGTTACCGCCCTGACCCGGGCCGGAATTCTGGATGCCTCACCGGCCAGCAAGAAAGGCATGAGCCAGGCCCAGGAGGCGTTCAACCGTTGGCACGAAGAGACGGAAATGCCCATCAGCCACCTGTCCCGGATAGTGTCGTTCACGGTGGATAACTGACGATTTCCGGCGTGTTAGAGAGCCAGCAACAGCGCCAGTTCGCTGAACACGACAGCTGCGCCCAGGGTGTCGCCGGTGTAGCCACCGAGCTGGCTACGAAGATAGCTGCCCCAGAACACAGCAACCAGCAGCACGGCCGTTATGGCTGCGGGAATCAGTAACGGCTGCCAGAGTGATAATCCGGATGCCAGCAACAACACAAAGCCTGCCGCCGCCAGCAAACGGCTGCGGGAGAAACCGTCTGCCACCGGCTTGGATTTACTCTTGTCGGGGTCAGTGACGTACGGCAGGCAGGCCATCAATATCAGTGGTGTCAGCCGGGAAACCGCAGGTGCCACCAGCAACGCAAGCCAGATCAATTCAGCCTCAGCCAGCAGGGCTACTTTCAGCAGCAAGGCCATCACCAGTGCCACCGTGCCATAGGTTCCGATCCGGCTGTCTTTCATGATCTCCAGCCGTTTTTCCACGGTATAGCCGCCGCCGAGAGCATCAACACTGTCCGCCAGGCCATCTTCGTGGAAGGCCCCGGTGATAAACAGGTGCAGAATAACCACCAGGATAATGGCCGCCAGCGGGCTGGCCACCAATGAGAACAGAAGGTAGGCGGCGCAATAGCCAAGGCCGAGCAGAAGGCCCACCAGAGGAAAATAGACGCTGCTCTGGTTCATCAGGCGCTGGGAGTAATCAATCCGGACGAGCATGGGGATACGAGTCAGGAATCCCAGTGCCAGCCAGAAAGCCTGCCATTCATGTGCAATCCGCGAGCGAGGGAGCAAGGGCGCCTCCTTGAGAATTCAAAAGCGCCCATTGTACGTGAGATCAGCAAAGTTTGCGGTGTTCTCAGAGTCGCATCAGTCCAGCCACTCCCCGGGGTTTTCGGTGGTAAAGCGTGTCACCTTGTCCGGGGGTTCACAGCTGTCAGTCATGTCCTGGTCGCTCCGGAAGCGCTGGATGGCTCGGCCTACAGGTCTCTGGGTAGTCTATGCTACCAGGTGCCGGGATGTGATCCGGTGCCCGGCGTGATGCATGGGGCTTATCGCCTATATAAGAAAACAGAATTTCACCTTATATATCGTTTCAGTATATCCTTAGATCAAACCATAGATATCGGCGACATCCAAGGTGAATACCATGACCCAGCCTATCGTTCAGCATTTCTTCGACGAACCCACCAATACCTTCAGTTACGTGGTGCGTGATCCGGACAGCCAGGCTTGTGCGATCCTGGATTCGGTGCTGGATTTCGACTACGCCGCCGGCCGCACCGACGTGCGCTCCGCAGACGAGATCATTCAGTACGTGCGTGATAACGACCTGCGGGTTGAGTGGATTCTGGAAACCCACGTGCACGCGGACCACCTGTCTGCAGCACCCTATCTGCACGAACATCTTGGCGGAAAGACGGGAATTGGCGCAAAAATCGTCGATGTTCAGGAAATTTTTGGTAAAGCTTTCAATGCAGGGACCGAATTTGCACGCGATGGCAGCCAGTTCGACCAGCTGTTTGAGGAAGGCGATACCTTTATCATCGGCAACCTGCAGGGCCGGGTGCTGCATACCCCGGGCCACACCCCCGCTTGCCTGACCTACGTGATCGACGACGCTGCGTTTGTGGGCGATACCCTGTTCATGCCCGACTACGGCACCGCCCGCTGCGATTTCCCGGGTGGCGATGCGCGCACCCTGTATCAATCGATCCAAAAGGTGCTCACCCTGCCGCCGGAGACCCGTATCTTCCTGTGCCATGACTACAAGGCGCCGGGCCGGGATGAGTACCAGCATATGACCACGGTGGCGGAGCAGCGTGAGGCCAATGTGCATGTGCATGAAGGTATCTCCGAAGAGGAGTTTGTGAAAATGCGCACCGAGCGGGATGCCACCCTGGACATGCCCCGGCTGATCCTGCCCTCGGTTCAGGTGAATATGCGGGCCGGTCATATGCCACCGGCAGAGGATAACGGCCAGGTTTACCTGAAAGTTCCGGTCAACCGGTTCTGAGCCGGATATGAATCTGAAACGCTACCTGCCCATCCTGCAGTGGGCGCCACAATACGGCCGCAGTCAGGTCACCAGTGATCTGATCGCGGCCGTGATTGTCACGGTGATGCTGATTCCACAGTCACTGGCCTATGCCCTGCTGGCCGGCTTGCCTGCCCATGTCGGGCTGTATGCCAGTATCCTGCCGCTGGCAATCTACGCGGTGTTCGGCACCAGCCGAACCCTGTCGGTGGGGCCGGTTGCCGTGGCTTCATTGATGACAGCGGCTGCCCTGGCGCCACTGGCGGAGGCCGGCACGCCCGAATACGTTGCCGGTGCGGTGTTGCTGGCGGTGATGTCGGGCCTGATGCTGACTGTCATGGGGGTGATGCGGCTCGGTTTCCTGGCCAACTTCCTCAGCCATCCGGTGA
Source organism: Marinobacter sp. L-46 (assembly GCF_056859535.1). NCBI lineage: Bacteria > Pseudomonadati > Pseudomonadota > Gammaproteobacteria > Pseudomonadales > Marinobacteraceae > Marinobacter > Marinobacter sp. L-46. The sequence continues at coordinate 43,499 of NZ_JBSXOP010000057.1, read as the reverse complement.
TTTCCGGGTTTATCACCGCCTCCGGCATCGTCATTGCCGCCAGCCAGCTGAAGCACCTCTTCGGTATCCAGTCTTCCGGCCACAACCTGATTGATATCGTCGGTTCGCTGTTAAGCGGCCTGGCTGATACCAATCTGCCCACTCTGCTGGTGGGTGGCGGTGCCCTGCTGTTCCTGGTGTGGTCCCGTCGCTATCTGAAATCCTTGCTGAACAAGCTGGGGCTGGCGCCCAGGGCGTCGGATATCTTCACCAAGACGGCACCGATTCTGGCGGTGTTGGTCACAACCTTGCTGGCCTGGGCTCTGCGGCTGGATGAGCAAGGGGTGCGGCTGGTGGGTGCGGTGCCCTCGGGTCTGCCGGCCTTCACCATGCCCAGCCTGGAACCGTGGCTGTGGTCCCAGCTGGCGGTAAGCGCCCTGCTGATCAGTGTGGTGGGCTTTGTCGAGTCGGTCTCTGTCGGCCAGACCCTGGCCGCCAAGCGCAGGCAGCGCATCGACCCGGACCAGGAACTGATCGGGCTGGGAACCGCCAATCTGGGCTCCGGATTCTCCGGTGGCATGCCGGTAACCGGTGGCTTCTCCCGCTCGGTGGTCAATTTTGATGCCGGCGCGGAAACACCGGCTGCGGGGGCTTACACGGCTGTAGGTATTGCCCTGGCCACCCTGTTCCTGACGCCTGCCATTGCCTGGCTGCCCCAGGCCACGCTGGCAGCGACGATTATCGTGGCGGTGGCTACGCTGATTGACCTGCCGGCGCTGGCTCGCACCTTCCGGTATTCCCGTACCGACTTTGGCGCCATGCTGGCCACCATTGTGCTGACCCTGGTTCACAGCGTGGAGGCAGGCATTATTGCCGGGGTGGCGCTGTCCATCGGGTTGTTCCTGTATCGAACCAGTCGGCCCCACAGTGCCGTGGTAGGGCGGGTGCCGGGCACCGAGCATTTCCGCAATGTGTTGCGCCATGACGTGGAACTTTGCCCGAAGGTAACCTTCCTGCGGGTAGACGAGAGTCTGTACTTTGCCAATGCCCGTTTCCTTGAGGAAACAGTGATGGACCTGGTCAGCCGGGAACCGGAGCTGACAGACCTGGTGCTGGTGTGCCCCGCGGTTAACCTGATTGATGCCTCGGCGCTGGAAAGCCTAGAAGCCATCAATGAGCGCCTGCACGATGCCGGCGCAAGGCTGCACCTGTCTGAGGTGAAAGGCCCGGTGATGGACCGGCTCAAGGGCACGGAGTTTCTGGAACACCTGGGCGGTGGCGTGCACCTGAGCACCTATGAGGCCTGGCAGGCACTTACCAACCGGCCGGCGATCGCATGATCTGAGCGCAGTGATCCCATTGACCGGCGCGGGGGTATGTTGAACACTGCCCCGGTGTTTCTTGGCGCTAGTAACCGGTGACCACTGATGGGAATGACTGACAACCTGCTCTCCACTGGCCAGTGGCTGTTCACGGCACTGCTGTTTGTGCTGGTTCTGATTGCCGCCCTCCGGTCCGTGGACTGGCGGGCCTTCCGCAACGATGACGCGGCCCAGCACACGCTGTTTGGCGCTGCGGTGGTGTTGGGGTTTGTCTGGCAGTTAAGGGCGGGGATATCGCCCGGGCTGGCCATTCATATTTTCGGTATCACTGTGATTACCCTGATGGTGGGCTGGGCCCTGGCAGTGCTCGCCGGGTTGCTGGCGCTGGTGATTACGGTGATTACCGGGCGCGAACCGCTGATGATGTTTGCCGCCAACGGGCTGGTCACGGTAATGGTGCCGGCCCTGGTGAGCCACGGCATCATGCTGTGGGAGCGTCGGCGTAACTTCCGAAATTTCTTCGCTTATATCTTCTTTTGCGGGTTCTTCGGTGCCGGGCTGTCAGTGGCGGCGGCCGGGGTGGTGATGTGTTTGCTGCTCTGGACCAGCGGAGCCTATAGTTTCGACATGCTGGTGCACGAATACCTGCGCTACCTGCCGCTGTTCATGATTCCCGAAGGCTTTATCAACGGAGCCTTTGTGACCGGGCTGATGGTGTTCCATCCCGACCGGTTGAGTACCCTGGACCAGCGCCGGTATCGTTAGCGGGGCGGCTCCGGCTGGGCCTTGCAGGTGGCGTTCTCGCGCCACATGGCCAGCCAGGGCAGCACCTCGGAAGCCGGCATGGGCCGGGCCACGGCATAGCCTTGCACCAGGTTGCAGCCCATGGCCATGAGCGCTTCGGCCTGGGCCATGGTTTCCACGCCTTCGGCCAGGGTCGGTTTCTCGAAGCGCTGGGCCATGAAAATCACACTTTCCACAATCGCCCGGTCGCTGTCGTCCTGCAGCATGTCGCGGATGAAACTCTGGTCGATCTTGATCATGTTGATCGGCAGGGTGCGCAGGTAAGTCAGGGATGAGAACCCGGTTCCGAAATCATCCAGGGCAACCTGGAGGCCCAGGGTCTGGCACTTTGCCAGTACGTTCTCGGCGCGCTGAATGTCTTCCAGGGCGGTGGATTCCAGCACTTCCAGTGTGATCTGTTCCGGATTTACCTCCGGGTGGCTCTGCAGGTAGCTTTCCAGATAGGGCACAAAGCTCCGGTCCATCAGGTGCGGTGCGCCGATGTTAATGCTCACCGCAAGCTGCTCGCCGGCCTCGTTCCACAGGTTCATCTGGTGGATGGCTTCTTTCAGCACCCGGCTGCCCAGCGGTACTTCCAGATGGCTGTTCTCTACCGCAGGCAGGAACTCCCCGGGCGTGGTCAGACCCCTGGCCGGGTGGTTCCAGCGGATCAGGGCTTCAAAGCCCACCACCTGGCAGTCTGCCAGCCGAACCTGGGGCTGGAAATACAGTTCGAATTCGTTGTGCTCCAGCGCATTGCCGATTTCCACCAGCTGGTTGCGGCGCTGGCGCCGGAAGGCGTCTTCACCGGGGTCGAAAATGTGGAACTGGTTACGGCCTTTTTCCTTGGCCGCGTACATGGCCTGGTCGGCGTGGCGGATCAGGCCTTCGGCGTCGGTGTTGTCGTCCGGATAAATGGCGGCGCCCAGGCTGGCGGTGATCGTAATAAAGGTATCCGCCACCGGGATCGGCTGGCTCACTTCCGACAGCAGTCGCTGATAGACGATTTCCGGGTTGTCGCTCTGAACCAGGATGACAAACTCGTCGCCGCCGATCCGCGCGATGGTGTCGCCCCGTCGCAGACTGTGGGCCAGGCGGTCGGCCACGGTTTTCAGGGCCTTGTCGCCGGCGTCGTGGCCGAATTCGTCGTTGATGGCTTTGAAACCGTCAATGTCCAGGTAACACACCGAGAGCGAACGTTTCTGGCGGTCGGCGTGCTGGCGGGCCGTGCGCAGGCGTTCCACCAGCAACTGCCGGTTGGGCAGGCCGGTGAGTTCATCGTAGTTAGCAGCCCGGTCCAGGTCCCGGGCATGGTTTTTCAGTGCGGTGATGTCGGAAAATGACGCGACGTGGAAATATTGCCCCGGCTCTTCCAGGTGAACCCGGCTGACCGACAACAACTCCACATATTCCTCGCCATTCTTGCGCCGGTTCCACAGCTCGCCACGCCAGAAATCGTTTTGCTCGATAGAGCGCCACATGGACTGGTAATAGGCCTTGGAGTGCCGGCCGGAGCTGAGAATGTTCGGGTTCAGGCCCAGCACTTCTTCCCGGCGGTAGCCGGTGATGCGGGCGAAGGCCGGGTTCACATCCATGATGCGGTTGTGCTTGTCGGTGATCAGGATGGCCTCGTGGCTGCGGTCGAATACGCTGGCGGCAATGCGCAGGCCCCGCTCACCGTGCTTGCGGTCGGAAATATTGGTCTGGATGATGACAAAACCCGGGTCTACGCCCTCTGCTTTGCCGATCGGCATGCTGCAGGTGTGTACCCAATACGGGGTGCCGCTGGCGGTGTAGTGCAGGATGTCTTCTTCGAAGGGTTCGCCGTTGGCGAAGTGCGCCCGGATGCGGGCGACGGTTTCCTTGTCGGTGCCGGTTCCGGGTAACAGGTCAAACGGCTTTTTGCCCCGGATATCGGTCAGGGGGTAACCGGTATGGGCCTCAAACGCGCCGTTTACCCATTCGATGCGGGCCTCGCCATCCAGGATCAGCACCATGTTGCTGGTGGTGGTGGCCACCAGTGCCAGCCGGGCCGGGGAAATATCAGCAGTTGGTGCGACGTGTTCTGGACCTTTGGGCATCTCGGGTAAATCCGGTAATTGGCGGTTGGCTCTCCTCCCTGTGAGTGCGCCGGAAAGTATAGCAATCGCAATCAGTTTAACCGTCCGTAGAGGCCGAGATGGCCGCAGTGACAGTCAGCGGATTATCCATTTATTGCAAAAGTCAGGCGCCGCGCAATCCTAGCGTATACGCGAATTGCGGGCATTACACATTAGTCTGACGGAATTGATGTCCGTCAAAATCGTGTGGATTGAATAGCTTGCGTTGGGGTTATTGGCGCCACCGGGAGTGTTTCTGCAGCTTCCGTTGCAGGGTGCGGCGATGCATGTTCAGGGCCCGGGCCGTCGCCGAGATGTTGCCCTCGTGCTCATTCAGCACCCGCTGGATGTGTTCCCATTCCATTTCTTCCACCGAGGGTGGCTCCGGGCGCAATTCAGGCGGGGCTTCCAGTGGTTCAAAACCACTGATCAGCTGTTGAACGGTCACCGGTTTGCACAGGTAGTTGGCAGCACCCCGGCGCATGGCCTCCACGGCAGTGGCAATGCTGCCGTAGCCGGTGAGCACCAGTACGTCCAGGTCCGGGTTGGTGTCGAGAAGTTCCGGCAGCAACTGCAGTCCGCTCTCGCCGGCCAGGTTCAGGTCGAGCACGCAGCGGCGGATGTTGTGGGCATCCAGCGCATCCAGGGCGCTGTCGTGGTTGCTGGCGCTGATGGCCTCGATACCCTGCCGGGCCAGAGAGCGGCTCAGCACCTGCAGGAAGGCCTGGTCGTCATCAACAATCAGCCACTGTTCCTGTTCAGACATATTCCGGCTCTCCTGCAGTGGATGTCACGGCCTGTGGCAAATCGATCACCATGTTGGTTCCGGTGTTGCCGGTTCGGGCTTTCAGGTTGCCGCCCAGCCGCTGGATGGTGGCATTAGACAAAAACAGGCCAACTCCCAGACCGTTCCTGGAATCGACTATATCTTCGCCGGGTGCCCCGGCCAGGGCGGCCTCCAACCCTTCACCGTGGTCTTCGACCACAATCTCTATGCGGCCGTTATCGGTTTGCCGACTGCTGACTGCTACCCACTGGGGGCTGGCGGTCAGGGCATTGGCCAACAGGTTCAGGATGGCCTGGTCGAGGGTGGCGTCGACCGCAATGCGGGCATCGGGATGATCCTTTGCCCACTGGATAGGGCCGGACGGCCACAGCAGGGTGGCGGATTCCCGCAACCTGGCCAGCCACTCACCTACTGGCAGGGTTTCCAGTTGGGCGGTCTTGGCTTCTACGGCGGTTTTGGTGAGCTGCTGCAGGTGGCTGCTGCACAGCATCACTTGCTGGCTCATCATGTCCAGGTCTTCTTCCAGCTCCGGGTTGCCCTGGCCGCTGTGGGAACGGATTTCATCCAGTAGCAAAGTCATGGTGTTCAGTGGTGTGCCGAGCCGGTGTGCAACCGCCGCCGCCGACAGGCCAAGGGCAATCACCTGCTCATCCCGCAACCGGTTTTCCCGGAACCGGGACAGCTGGCTTTGCTGGTGTCGCAGGCGACGGGCCAGGGTGCCCACCACCAGCAACAGAATGCCGGCGGTCAGGGCAAAGGTCACCCACATGCCGACAAGGTGTAGCTGGGCGAGGTCGCCACCGTGGTGATCGTGCACCACCGGGGTGTGCCAGATGACCAGGGCGGTGTACACGGCAATGCCGGTGAGCGTTAGCGCAATGCTCTGGCGGGTTGGTACCAGGATAATGGCCACGGCAATGGGCAGCAGCAATACCGACACCAGCGGATTGGCATAGCCGCCGGTGTAGAACAGCCAGAGACCGATCAGGATCAGGTCCGTGGCCAGCGTCAGGCTGACCGGAACCGAGGATTCGGGCGGTTTGCGGTTGAACCAGAGCCAGCCAAGGGTGGCCAGCACGCCGTACAGCAGGCAAACCAGCAGGGCCTCGGCCCGGTGCGCCAGGGTGATGACGGATTCGGCAACGGCAATAGCCACCAGTTGCGTGGTGATGATGGCCAGCCGCATGCCCAGCAGGTAGCGGGCAGCCTGGCGAAAACCGGTCTGAGAGTGAGTGAGCCATTCCATTGGGGCATTCTAGCAGCAAGCGGCTGCGGCGCACCTGAACAACGTGCGACCTTTTGTCAGGGGTCAATCGGTGAAATAACACACCAGTTGCTGGCTGACCACATCGCCGGTCAGTTGCAGCTGGCCCCGGGTGATGTGATGGACTTCCACGGCTTCTGCAGCTTGCCCAGCCATTCCTGAAAGCTGGCAGGGTGGCAGGCGATCAGGGTGGTACTGGCAGTGGGCGGTATCCGGGAACAGGGCCGCATAGGCTATGCCGGTTTCCACCAGGTCCTGGAAGAAATGCGAACCGTAGGACAGGTCCGGCACCATGTCGCCGGCATTTTCGGACACTTCCACCAGCGCGGCCACGCCGGCAATGTCGGAAAACCGCACCGGAACACCCAGTTCCGGGCTGCTGGTGCCCCAGCGACCGGGGCCGACCAGCATCGTGGGTTCGGCTGAAGCCCTTACGGTTTCACCAACCAGCCGTGCTACCTCGTAGCGCTCATTGGTATTCAGGCCGGCATAGATGGCGGCGTTTACCCGGATCACCCTTGTGATGGCCAGGTTGATGTTGCCGCCCATGAAATGGCCCCGGGTCCGGAACAGCAGCCGGGGCTCGGGCAGCGGGTCCGGAATCTGCACCGGGCCGGTTTCGCCAATGGTGGCCAGTGGGCGGCATTGCACCAGGTTGAAAGACGGCTCTCCCTCAGCGTTCAGGTGCAGAGTAAATTCCACATCCACCGGATGCCGGTAACCGGCTTCCAGGGTGGCCAGCAGGCTCGATAGCCGGCTGATAAACCGGCTGCCCTGCACCAGCGGCCGGAAGGTCAGGCGCCAGACCGGGCCATCAAGGCCGATCTGCTCGGCCCTGGCGGTGGCGTCCCGGTCGATTTCGGCAAGGTGGTTCATGGGCAGGTTTGGCGCAGATGGAAGCATCTGGCTCAGGGGCCGGGTTTCGAGGCCCCCGGTTTCCAGGTCCAGCAGGTCCACCAGGTGCTGGGAGAACCGGAAGCTTTCGTCCTGGTTGCGGAACGGCTGCCGAGTGGGATGGTCCAGTGCCATCACGCAGGCGTGGTCGCCTTCAATACGGTCCACCGCCCGGGTGCCCAGGCCCATCACCAACCGCACCATGCCGGCTTTCGGGTCCATGTTGCTGTCCCAGGCAAAGGTGTTTCGGGACACCCCCACGCCGGCGGCATCCGGCAGGTAATAGCGGTTGTGGAACCGGCCGTTTACCCGCTGGATCAGCAGTGCCATGGGTTCTTCCCGCTGGTCCAGGCCCCGCTGTTTGCGGTACACCAGCGCATCTGTGCTCATGGACGATGCATACACCTGCCGGATGGCATCTTCCAGCGCGGCCAGTCGCTGTTCTGGCGAGCCCTGGTTGACCAGGAACACGCTGTCGTACTTGCCCGCAAAGGCATTGCCGAAACCGTCTTCCTGCAGGCTGGATGAGCGCACCAGGATCGGGTACTGGCCGTAGTGGTCCAGCAGGCGCTCCAGGTCTGCCCGGATTTCATCGGGAAAGCGGCCTTGCAGAATACCGTTTTGCAGGGCCGGGGCTTCTGCCAGGTAACCGGTGGCGGAGCGCTGGCGCATGATCGCCGGCCACAGGCCGTTGTGCACCAGGAAGGCATAGTAAGCATCGGTGCCCAGATAGCTGGAGTCGTGGGGTTCCAGCATCTCCTGCCATTGTTGCGGATCGTCTTTCAGCAGGATGTTCCGGGCAATCAGCATACCCGTGGCCTTGCCGCCGATATATCCGCTGCCCACCAGCCGGCCGCAGATGGCCAGCAGGTCTTCCAGCGACAGATAACGGCGGGCCAGTTCCAGTATCTGCGGGTCCCGGCTGACCAGAACCTGCAGCACCTGCTCCTGCAGGTTGGCAATGGCGGCGGGATCGTTTTCGGACAGGGCCCGGCTGGCGTCCTGGAACAATCGGTCCCAATAATCCAGAAGGGGCTGCCGGTGCAGGCTTTCCTGTTCCAGGCTGGCCTGTAGCCGGGTGGCATCGCTGCTGTCGGTAATCGGGCAGAACTGGCCGTTATGCTCCCGGTGGGGCAGGAACATGGTGGGAGATTGCCGCCTCCAGGCCTTGATGGGCTGAACCTGGACGTCCTCACCATGGCGATGGACATCAATCATCACCTGAGTGGTCTGGCGGATTCGGTCCAGGGTCATGCGCGAATGGCGGTCCGGGTGAAGGGCAAACCAGGCAACGGTGTCCAGCTCGAACAGAAACGGACACACCACCCGGAAGAAATTACCCACCATGGCATCGGTGGCCCAGGCGTTGAGCAACTCGCTCAAGCTGTCGCACACGTAAAAGGCACCACGGCCATGTTGTTCGATCAGGCGCCAGACCCGGCTGGTAAAACTTTCAAAACCGCCAAGGGCGTCGATTTCGATCGTGCGGACGGCAGGGTGGTTTTCAATGATCGGCGGATGGTCGCCAAACCGGAGGTAGAGAATCTGCCGGCCGGCATCGGCGGCGGCATCAACGAAGGGAAGGACGAAACGGCGATAGTCATCAAGGTGGGAAACCCGCCAGACAACGTTATCGCCGATTCTGAGGTAATCCAGAACCTCGTCCAGTCCGGCCAGACCGGTAGATACCCGGTCTTCGGACTGGCGAGGTTCTTCGCCGTTCATGGCAGGATCAGATCACGCCCATGGCGTTCATGGCCTTGGCAACCCGCAGGAAGCCATTGATGTTGGCGCCCAGCACGTAGTTGCCTTCGGCGCCGAACTCGGCCGCGGTCTCGTAGCAGTTCTTGTGGATATCAATCATGATTTCCTCAAGGCGCTTCTGGGTGTAATCGAAGGTCCAGGAGTCACGGCTGGCGTTCTGCTGCATTTCCAGCGCAGAGGTGGCAACACCACCGGCGTTGGCTGCCTTGCCCGGGCCGTAGGCGATCTTGGCGTCCTGGAAGATGATGATGCCTTCCGGGGTGGTCGGCATGTTGGCACCTTCAGCAACGGCGATACAGCCGTTTTCGACCAGGGTCTTGGCATCGCTGCCGTTGAGCTCGTTCTGGGTGGCGCAAGGCAGGGCCACGTCACACGGAACGCTCCAGATGTTGCCGTCTTCCACGTACTTGGCGTCTTTGTGGAACTCGGTGTAGGCACTGATGCGACGACGCTCAACTTCCTTGATACGCTTGAGGGTCTGCAGGTTGATGCCGTTCTCGTCTACGATCATGCCCTGGGAGTCGGAGCAGGCAATGACCTTGGCGCCCAGCTCGTGGCACTTGTCGATGGCGTAGATGGCCACGTTACCGGAGCCGGAAACCACGACAGTCTTGCCTTCCAGGGAGTCACCACGGGCTTTCAGCATTTCGTGGGTGAAGAATACAGTGCCGTAGCCGGTGGCTTCGGTACGGGCACGGCTGCCGCCCCAGTCCAGGCCCTTGCCGGTGAACACGCCGGATTCGTAACGGTTGGTGATGCGCTTGTACTGGCCGAACAGGTAGCCAATCTCGCGGCCGCCCACGCCGATGTCGCCGGCAGGAACGTCGGTGTACTCGCCCAGGTGACGGTACAGTTCGGTTATCAGGCTCTGGCAGAAACGCATGATTTCGTCGTCGGACTTGCCCTTCGGATCGAAGTCGCTGCCACCTTTACCGCCGCCGATGGGCAGGCCGGTCAGGGCGTTCTTGAAGATCTGCTCGAAGCCCAGGAACTTGATGATGCCCAGGTAAACGGACGGGTGGAAACGCATGCCGCCCTTGTAGGGCCCCAGGGCGCTGTTGAACTCAACGCGGAAGGCACGGTTGATGTGGATCTCACCACTGTCGTCCTGCCAGGGTACACGGAAGATGATCTGGCGCTCTGGTTCGCAGATGCGCTGGATGATCTTCTTGTCGGCGAACTCGGGGTACTTCACCAACACAGGCCCCAGAGTTTCCAGCACTTCATGAACTGCCTGGTGGAACTCTTTCTCACCGGGGTTGCGGTGCAGAACGTCCTGGTAAATCGGTTCCAGCTTTTCGTCGAGTTTTGCTGTCATGGGATAAGCCCTCGGAATTCGCGTATTGAAGGCCGCAAGAATTTGCGACCACCCAAAAAAAGGGACGAGATTTCACCACATCTGACGGTAGTTTTGCAAGTGCAGGGCGAAACAATGTGCTTCTGCACCTATCGGAGATACCCCCAAAGAGGTGCGGCATTGTGTCTCAAGCCAGGCTTAAGGAAGGGTCTTACAATTCCGGATCATTAGTCATGCAACTAACTAGTGCCCATCCAGAAACTAATAAACAACTGATTTTCAGGTAATATTTCTGAGGAAGGGTAAAAGAATCCTCTTGGCTCTGGTATGTTTAAAGTGCGAACCAAAAACAGCCAACAACCAAGAGGATCCGGCATGCGAGAGACCCGCAATGCTCAGGCCAGTATATTCGAACATTACTCGAATCACGAGTATGGCGTCAGACTCTGGAAGCTATCGGAGGTCCTGGACAGGCATCCCGAGATTCTGGATCTGGTTGCCGCAGATTTAATAGACGCGTCCGCATCAGCCGTGGGACGGACGGGTCTCAGCGTAGAGAGTGTTCTGCGCTGCCTGCTGTTGAAGCAGCAAAGGGGTTTCAGCTATGAACAGCTGGCTTTTCATTTGTCGGATTCAGTGACCTATCGAACGTTTACCCGTTTGCCGGCTTACCTGTCACCCAGCCGGTCCTGCCTGCAGTCGACGATCCGCAGCATCACGCCAGAAACCCTGGAACGGGCGCATCAAGTGCTGACAAGGAGCCTGCTGGACACGGGCATGGCTTCACTGGATAAGCTGCGCATCGACAGTACTGTGGTGGCCAGTCATATTGCTCCGCCCAGTGACAGCCAGTTGCTGAATGATGGCGTTCGTGTGATCAGTCGGCTGCTGGCAAAAAGCAAAACCCAAACCGGCTTGAACATCCGCTTTACCGACAAACGTAAAGCAGCAAAGTCACTGGCCTTTCGCATATTCAACGCGAAAAAGGCGACCAAGGACGAACTCTATCCCGACTTGCTGAAGATCGCGCGAATGGTATTGAGGCAGGCGGATCGCGGACGACAGCAGGTGATCGAAGGCGGGAGTGGAACAGCGGCCCAGCAGAAATGGCTTGGCGCTCTGGCGCACTACACAGAGCTGACATCGCGTGTGATTGAGCAGACCGAACGCCGTGTCATCCAGGGTGAACGGGTTCCCTCCATGGACAAGATCGTCAGCCTGTTCGAATCCCACACAGACGTCATCGTCAAAGGGTTCCGCGACGTGCAATACGGCCACAAGATCAACCTGAGCAGTGAAGTGAGAGGTTTTATCACCGCGTTAACCATCGAAGAGGGTAACCCCGGTGACAAGACCCTGTTCCTGCCGGTTCTGGACTATCATCACTCTGTTCTGGGTAAGTTGCCCCGTTCAGTGGTCGCCGATGGCGGCTACGCCAGTCAGGCGAACGTCGCAGCCGGACGCGCCATGGGGCTTAAACACGTGGTATTTCACAAGCCCGTTGGCGTATCGCTCACCGCCATGGGCGTGAAGTCGAAAACCTTTAACGCATTACGTCATTTCCGAGCCGGAATCGAAGGCAATATCTCGGAGCTAAAAAGAGCCTTCGGAGCCACGAAAGCGAAGTGGAAAGGTCACGATGGCTTCAAAGCGTTTGTCTGGGCCTCGGCTCTGAGCTATAACCTGGTGCGGCTGGCGCGACTCAGTCCGGATTAGCCGACAGGTTTGGACTCAAAAGCTGTAAACGGGACGTATGGGAACGCCATGCAATGCACGCTCGTGGCCTGAATTTGGACTGATTGATCAAATAATGGTCAAGTTGATCGATATTCAGCTTGTCGCCAATTTATTGAAGGCACTCAGTTCAGTCCCCATTTCCAGAAATGAGCTGAACTGGCTGAAAATGCGTGTTTCTGGATGGACACTAACTAAAACGATCCAAGGACTGCCAACGGATGTTGAGACAAACCCGCCTGGCTCGCTGTATCAGCCTTGTGATGGCCGGCTATACCGTCGCTCCCCTTGCCAATGCCCAGTCCGAAGCTGAAAACCCGGTGCTCATCCGGGTAACCGAAGGCCAGTCCGCCGAAGCGGCCAGGCTTTCTGCGGCGGCTATCCAGACCGAGCCGGTACAACGGTTGTCGTCTGATGCGTCTGTGTCGTTGTCCCGTATGGGTGGCCGTGGCCTGGACCCGGTAATCCGTGGCCAGAACGAGGAGCGGGTTGAGGTGTTGCTGGACGGCATGCGGGTGGAAGGCGCCTGCCCGAGCCGGATGGACCCGCCCACCAGCCGTCTGAGTACGGCGCTGGCGCCGGTGCTGGAAGTGCGCACCAGCAACCGCACCCTGCGCTGGGGCCCGATTGCCGGTGGCCAGGTGGTGGCGACCACGGCCGCACCGGAATTTGCCGATGACAATGTGACGGCAGGCCATCTGACCATTGGTGGTGCCGATAACGGTGAAGGCAAGCTGGTGAATGGCAGCGTAGCGGCCGGTAGCAAGGAGGCCTTCATTCGATTGGCCGGCGGCTACGACGAAGCCGACGACTACGAAGGCGGCGACGGTAACGAAGTCCGCAGCTCCTACGAAAACACCGAAGGCCGGGTGGATGGTGCGTGGACAGCTGATAACGGCTTCTACATCAAAGGCATGGTCAGCCGCCAGGAAGAGCGGGATGTCAGCTTCCCGGGCCGTGGTATGGACGCGCCGAAAACCGACACCGACCTGTACCGGATGGAGCTGGGTGCGCCCGTTGCCAACGGCGGCTGGAACCTGATGGCCTGGCAGGCGGACGTTGACCATGTGATGGACAACTTCAGTCTGCGCGAGCAAACGGCTCCCATGAAAATGTTGACCGCCTCGGAGACCCGTACTCAAGGCGTGCGGCTGGTGCTGGATCAGACCATCAACTACACCAAAGACATTGCCATCGGTGTGGATGTGGAAAGCAACGACTGGGATGCCGCCCTGAACAACGTGGATAAAGATGTTGTGGCCTCTTACATGTGGCCTGGCGTTGAGCGGGATCGTGTGGGTGTGTTTGTTGAAGCCTTCCACCAGATCCGCATGAACACCCGGTTGGGTGCCGGTATTCGTTACGACCGCGTAGAGATGCAGGCCACCAAGGCTGACCAGACCTACATGCTTAAAAAGCCAGATGGAACCATGGTGTCGATGAGTGCGGCCAAGGCTTATGAGCAGGTATATGGCACCACCAGAACCGATGCCAATGATGACAATGTCAGCGGTTTTGTCAGCGGTGAGTGGCGATATGCGCCGAACCGTAGCCTGGATGTCGTGGCCAGCCACAGTGTGCGCAGCCCTGGAGTGACCGAACGCTACGTCAACAAAATGCTGGGTTGGGTGGGTAACCCGGGCCTGGATACCGAAAAGCACAACAAGCTCGAAATCAGCTTGTCGGGCCGTGAAGGCAACTGGAACTGGCGCGCCGGCAGGATCGGGTAGACATGGAGTCTGGCCTTGATCCCGGCACCTCGCCGGGCTACGGCGTGTTCAACCTGTCCGGTACCCATCCGCTGATGGCTAACCTGAGCCTGACCTGGGCGGTGGACAACGTGTTCGACAAGACCTGGGCATCTCACGTGAGCAAAGCGGATGCCCTGGGCCAGGCGTTTTTCAAGGTCAACGAACCCGGCCGTACCGTGCGCGCAGCACTCACGGCCCGGTGGTAAAGACGATTATGGCGGTTACCCGCTTCTCATAGCCGGCGGGTGACATTTATACCCCGGGCAGATGTTGAGTCTGTCCGGGTTTTTTTTGTGCTTTTCTGCAGGGGGACTAGAATGGGGCGCTATAAATTCAGCAGTATCGGATAACAGGGTGGTTATGAGTCATCGTCCCGGTTGGGTTTTCTACAGTTCATTTGTTCTTCTGGCGGTCTTTGTGGTGGCCGGCGGGCTGATGCCAGACCAGTTGTCCTCCTATGCCCACAAGGCCCTGGAGTTCACCACCCTGCACTTTGGCTGGTTGTACCTGTTTGCCACCTCGGGTTTCCTGGTGTTCTGCATAGCGATTGCTGGCAGTGACTACGGCCGGATACGACTGGGGGCCGACGGCGAGGCGCCGGAGTTCTCCTACCTGACCTGGCTGGGCATGATCTTTTCCGCCGGTATGGGGGTGGGGCTGGTGTTCTGGGCGGTGGCCGAGCCCATGAGCCACTTTGTTTCGCCGCCGTTTGGTTCTGCTGAACCGGAAAGCCCGCAGGCGGCCAGTATGGCCATGCGCTATTCGCTGTTTCACTGGGGCTTTCACCAATGGGCCAATTTCGCGCTGGTAGGGCTGGCCATTGCCTATGTGCGTTTCCGGCTGCAGCGCCCCGGCCTGATCAGTGAAGCCTTCCGCTCCACCATGGGCGACCGGGTGGATTCCGGTGCCGGCCATGCCATCAATATCCTGGCGGTGGTCTCCACGGTATTCGGGGTTGCCACCACACTCGGGCTGGGGGTTATCCAGATCAACAGTGGTCTGGGGGCGGTGGCCGGCACGGCATTCGGGGTCAGCCAACAGCTGTTCATCCTGGCGGGTGTGGCCGCGGTATTTCTGCTGTGTTCGCTGGCGCCGCTGGAAAGCGGTATCCGTTACGTGAGTGATGCCAACATGGTGCTGGCGGCGGGTTTGCTGGTATTCGTGTTTTTCTTCGGGCCCACCGATTTCATTACGGCGGCCATGACCAATGCCATCGGGGATTATTTTTCCAACATGGTGGGCATGAGCCTGGTGATGACGCCCTACACCGGCGATGACTGGGTAGAGCGCTGGACCATTTTCTACTGGGCCTGGGGGCTGTCGTGGGCGCCGTTTGTGGGCAGCTTTATTGCCCGGATTTCCCGCGGTCGCACCATCCGAGAGTTCGTGTTCGGGGTGATCGGTATGCCGGTGCTGCTGAGTATTGTCTGGTTCTCCACCTTTGGCGGTTCAGCGCTGTATTTCGAACTGTTCGAGGGCGCGGCGCTGGGCGAGGCGGTCACCACGGAAATGAGTTCGGCCTTGTTTGCCACCCTGGAATACCTGCCGGGTACTGCCATTCTGGGCGGGCTGATGCTGGTGCTGATCGTATTGTTTGTTATCACTTCTGCTAACTCGGCTACCTTTGTGTTGGGGATGTTCACCAGCAAGGGGGTGCTCAACCCGAAACGCTGGTCCCGCTTGACCTGGGGCATAGTGCAGGTGTCTGTGGCCGGTGTACTGTTGCTCAGTGGCGGGCTGGAGGCGCTGCAGACCATCTCCATACTGGCGGCCTTTCCGTTCATGGTGCTGATGATCTTCATGGCAACGGCACTGTTGAAGTCCCTTCGCAACGAGCAGCGCCAGATCGAGCTGCACGAGGCCATGACCCGGGAACGCCTGCTGCGGTTGCTGGCGGAAAGTGACGACCTGGGTGACAAAGGCTGGAAACCGGCCGAAGAGGGCGGCTCAGAGGCTCCGCCGGAACAGCCGGAAAATAACCCCCGGGCCTGATTTCATCGGGTGAAAAGGGTGCTAGAATTCGGTTATTAGCAAATACCAAAAGGGAATAAGTTGATGGCTAAGCGCGCGCTGATCGGATGGATGCTGGCACCCTGGTTACTCTTTCCCATCGCAGCTCCGGCACAGGATCTCCAGGCCACGCCGGTAAACCGGGCGCCGTTCAATGAAACCGTACATCTTGACGGGCTGATTGAGGCCGTTCAGCAAAGCACGGTGTCGGCCAAGACCAGCGGTACGGTGGTCGAGCTGCCGTTTGATGTGGACGATTCGGTAGCAGCCGGAGACCTGATCGTGCGCCTTGAAGACAGCCAGGATCAGCCCCGTCTGCGTCAGGTTCGCCTGGGTGTTCGTGAGAACGACCGGCTGGAGGTGCTGGCGGGGCTTTCGGAAGGCGAACGGGTGGTGACCAATCCGGATGAGCTGGTGGGCAGCGAACGCTTGAGCCCGTCTGAAAACGCCCGGGCTGAAGGGGAGTAATGGCCGTGAGTGATAACCTGCCGCCGGTCGGCCCGTCCGGAGCCATTGCCCGGGTATTCCAGAACAACCACCTGACGCCGCTGCTGGCGATCCTTGCGATTATTCTTGGTGTCCTGTCTGTCGTGGTGACACCCAAGGAAGAAGAGCCTCAGATCGATGTCACCATGGCGGATATCATGGTGGCCATGCCGGGCGCCAGCACCCGGGAGGTTGAAAGCGCCATTGCCACACCTGCCGAGCAGGTAATGAGCGAAATCAAGGGTGTGGAACACGTGTATTCTGTGTCCCGCCAGGGCCAGGCGGTGATCACCGTGCAGTTCGAGGTGGGCATCGCCCGCCAGGACGCACTGGTTCGGCTGTACAACCAGGTGTATTCGAACCAGGACTGGTTGCCACAGAATCTCGGCGCCTCCCAGCCGGTCATTAAGCCCCGGGGCATTGATGATGTGCCGGTGATGACCTTGACGCTGTATGACCCCACCGGCACCCACAGCGGGGAAGAACTTACCCGCCTGGCGCCGGCGTTTGCTGGCGCTTGGGGTGGTCCTGCTCACTCTGGGCGCGGCCTCTTTGCCGGTATTCCAGGCGGTGATCCTGAAAATGCTGCCTTTCGACAACAAGTCGGAATTGCAGGTGGTGGTGGATATGCCCGAGCGCACACCCATGGAGCAAACCCAGCGGGTGCTGACCGAAATGGGCCATTACCTGGAAACCGTGGACGAAGTGGATAACTGGCAGGCCTATGCCGGTACCGCTTCACCGATCAATTTCAACGGCCTGGTGCGCCAATATTATCTGCGCAGCGAGCCCTACCAGGGTGATATCCAGGTCAACCTGGCCAGTGCGGAGGCGCGCAGCCGCCCCTCCCATGACATCACCCAGGCCCTTCGTGGCCCGCTTACCGAGATTGCTGACCGGTATGGCGCCAAGGTGAAAATGGTGGAAGTGCCGCCGGGGCCGCCGGTGATGTCGCCGCTGGTAGCGGAAGTCTACGCCGCCGATGGCTTCCGCCGGGCGGAGCTGGCCAACCTGATTGCCGGAGATATGGCAAACATTGAGGGGCTGGTGGATATCGACACCACCCTGGAAGCACCTACCCGGCAATGGGAAGTGGTGGTGGACCGGGCCCGGGCGGCCCGGTTGGGTGTGTCCCAGGCCCAGGTGGTGGCCACCCTGCAGACGACACTGGGCGGCATGAATGTCAGTTACCTGCACGATGAACAGGCCAAGTACCCGGTGCCGATCCGGGTGATTTTGTCTGAGGCCGACAAGGCCCAGCCGTCTGCCCTGTTGTCGATCAAGGTGCGCAGCCGCAGTGGCGAGCTGGTGCCACTGGCCAGTGTGGCCGAGGTGCGGGAAGCGGACTGGATGGGCGCTATCTATCACAAGGACTTGCTGCCGGTGACCTACGTGACGGCGGATATGGCCGGCGAGATTGATTCACCGCTATACGGCATGTTCCGGATGGTCAGTTTGCTGAACGAGCAGGAGCAGGCACCGGAGCAGTTCTTTATCCAGCAACCGCTGCTGCCGGAAAAAGGTACCCTGAAATGGGACGGCGAGTGGCAGATCACCTACGAAACCTTCCGGGATATGGGCGCTGCCTACAGTGTGGGTGTGTTCATGATCTTCGTACTGCTGGTGGCCCAGTTCCGCTCCTACATCCTGCCGCTGGTGATCATGGCGCCGATTCCGCTGACCATGATCGGCATCATGCCCGGCCATGCCCTTCTGGGTAAGGAGTTCACCGCCACCAGTATGATCGGCATGATCGCCCTGGCGGGGATTATCGTACGTAATTCCATCCTGCTGGTGGTGTTTATCAAGCAGCTGCTGGACGAAGGCATGGAGCTGGAGAAGGCGGTGGTGCTGGCCGGTGCCGTGCGGATCAAGCCCATTGCGCTGACGGCGGTGTCTGCCGTAGTAGGAGCTTACTTCATCCTCAGTGACCCGATCTTCAACGGCCTGGCGATTTCGCTGGTGTTCGGGCTGGCCATGTCCACGCTGTTCACGGTGATTGTGGTGCCGCTGCTGTACTACACCCTGGCCCGCTGCAAGTGGGTTTGAAGCCGCTAGCGGGCGGGCCAGTAGCGCTGCATTTCCAGGAACAGGAATGAGGCGCTCCAGGTCAGCAGCAGAAACCCGGTAAGTCCCTCAATGCCTGTCAGGTAGCGCAGCTGGCCGAGGGGCACAATGTCGCCGTAGCCCAGCGTGGTGAACGTGGTGAAGGAAAAGTAGACGCAATCGAGCAGGCTGCCCGAGAAGTTACCGGTCAGCAGGCCCCAGCCGTCGGCGTGGTGCATGAACCAGAATGTGGTGGCGAACACCCATACCTGCAGTGCGTGGGAAATCAGGCACCCCAATACCGCCACAATCAGGCGGAAATGGTGGCTCTTTCTCATTTTGCCGAGCATGGTGCTCAGGCGCAGCAAGGTTTCATTATGGATAAACACCACAATGCACACCAGGGCGCAGTTGAGCAGGACAACGTTCAGCAATGTGTCGTAGGTGCTCGGCATTGAGCGGGCTTCCTGATCAAGAAGGGGGCCTGTGTGAATTTGTCGCAGGGTGCGGTCAATCGGATCCGCCCTGAAAATTGTATAGTAGTTTTAGCGCGTTAACGCTACCCTGCCAACCGGAACAAGAAACCTGGCTATGTTGAAACGTCTGTTACCCCTGATCATCCTGGCTGTCGGTGTACTGGTTTTTATTGCCCTGAAAGCCACCCGTCCGGAACCGGCGGAGGTTACGGCCACGGAACGCAGCTGGCGTGTTGAGGTGCAAGCCATTACACCGGGCAGCCAGGTGCCGGTATTGCCCCTGTATGGCGAGGTGCTTGCGCCGGACCAGCAAACCATCACTGCCACGCTGGCGGGCCGAGTGGCGGAGCGCCCGGTGTCTGAGGGGATGAGCGTGAAACAGGGCGATTTGTTGCTGGCGCTGGACGAAGCGGACATCGGCCCGGCATTGGCCCAGGCCCGGGCCCAGGTGGATGACCTGGATGCCCAGATAAGCTCCGAACAGGTGCGCTACCGCAACGACCAGGAAGCCCTGAAAAGTGAGCAGGCCATTGTTGCCAATGCCCGGCGGCAGTTTGAGCGTATTGAGTCGCTGGTGGGGCGCAACATGGCCTCCCGTGAAAACCTTGAGGCGGCAACCGATGCCCTGGCCCGTGCCGAACTGACGGTCAGCACCCGGCAGCGGGCTATCCAGGAACACCCCGCCCGCCTGCAAAGCCTTGAGGCCAAACTGGCCCAGGCCCGGGCTAACCTGGCGGCCACGGAACGGGATGTCGACCGGGCCAGGGTGGTGGCACCGTTTGACGGTGTGGTGACCGGTATTGAGGTGGCCGTAGGCGATCAGGTATCTCGCAACGAGCCTCTTCTGACGGTTTATCCCACCCGGGGCCTGGAAGTGCGAGCCCGGGTGCCCCAGGTATTCCAGAACGAACTGATCACCGCGCTTGGGCAGGGGCAAACCCTGACCGCGATTTCAGATAATGGCCATGAATTCGTCCTGGCCCGCTTTGCCGGCCTGTCGGACCCCGCCGGCACCGAAGCCGTGCTGGAATTGCAGGGTGAACCCGGCGGCCTGCGCCCCGGGGCGTTGCTGCCCCTGACCCTTGAACGACCCGCCCGGCAACAGGCGGTGGACGTACCGTTCCGTGCCCTCTATGGCGCAGACAGCGTTTACCTGATGACCGAAGACGGCCGCATGCAGCGGGTTGAAGTAGAACGCATCGGTGAGGCCCGCAGCGAAAATGGCGAACGCCGGTTGCTGATTGCCGGAGAGCAGCTCACCCCCGGTGCCCGCCTGATCACCACCCACCTGCCCAATGCCGTGACCGGTTTGAAAGTCGAACTGGCAGATGCTGACGGGGAGCCTGCCCAGTGAAGCGCAAGCAGGGCGTAATCGGCTTCTTTGTTCATCACCGGGTTGCCGGCAACCTGGTGATGCTGGTGATGTTGCTGGGTGGCGCACTGGCGCTTACCCGCATGAATATCCAGTTTTTCCCCACTTTCGCCCTGGATGTGGTCAGTGTGCGGGTCGTCTGGAGTGGTGCGTCCGCTGAAGACGTGGAGCGCGGTATTACCGACCCGCTGGAGCAGCGCCTGCGCAGCGTCGATGGCCTGAAAAAGATGACTTCCACGTCCGCCCAGAGCGTGTCCTCCATCACGCTCGAATTTCATGAAGGCACCGACCCGATCCAGGCGGTGGACGATGTGCGTCAGCAGGTGGACGAGTTCAACAACCTGCCCGGCGACGCCGAGGAACCCCAGGTAGCCCGGGTGGAGCGTTATGAACCGGTGGCCCGGCTACTGGTATACGGCGAGGTGGACCGCAGCGAACTGCGCCAGTTGGTTTACCGGTTTGAAGACGAGCTGCTGGAGCGGGGTATCGACCGCATCAATATCCGTGGCCTGCCCGAACAGCAGGTCAGCGTGGATGTGCCGGTAGAACGGCTGGAAACCCTTGGGCTGTCGCTGGAGCAGATTGCTGACCGCGTTGCTTCCCTATCCCGGGATTTGCCGGCCGGCATGATGGCCCAGCAGGATGCCACCCGGGAATTGCGTTCGGTTGAGCAGCGTCGCAGCCCCCAGGCTTTTGAAACGATTCCGGTACTCAGCGGAGACCGCATTCGCTTGCAGCTGGGTGATATCGCCATCATTCGCCAGGAAGCCCGGGACAACCAGACGGTGATGGAAAACGAAGGCCTGCCGGCGGTGGAGCTGCAATTGCAGCGGGCGGAGAACGGCAATTCGCTGGCGGCGGCCCGGGTGTTGGAAAGCTGGCTGGAAGACACCCGCCCGGTATTACCACCCACCATCAAAATGCAGGTGTATGACGAAACCTGGCAGCTGCTGGAAGACCGGATTTCCCTGCTGGTGAACAATGGCCTAAGCGGCCTGGTGTTGGTGATCGCCCTGCTGTACCTGTTTCTGCCCGGGCGGGTGGCGGCCTGGGTGGCCATCGGTATTCCCACCGCCTTTATGGCCGCGCTGGCGGTGCTGTGGCTGCTGGGCGGCTCCATCAATATGATGTCGCTGTTTGCCCTGATCATGGCGCTCGGGGTTATCGTGGATGATGCCATCGTGGTGGGCGAGGATGCCGATGCCCATGCCCGCATGGGGGAGCAATCCATCTACGCCGCCGAAGGCGCCGCCAAGCGCATGGTATGGCCGGTGCTGGCCTCGTCCCTGACCACGGTGGCTGCCTTTATGCCGCTGCTGGTGGTGGGCGGCATTATCGGCAACATTCTGGGCGATATTCCGCTGGTGATGATCTGCGTACTGGTGGCGTCGTTGCTGGAATGCTTTGTGGTATTGCCGGCTCACCTGCGCCATGCCTTTGTGGTCAAGGACAAGGGCGACAAGCTACCGGAGCAGGGCGCCCGACCGCGCGGTAATCCGGTAAGCCGGTTCCGGGACCGGTTCGAGCAGAGCTTTGACCGTTTCCGGGAAGGCCCGTTCCGCCGGTTTTCCCGGTACAGCCTGAAACACCGCGGCGCCACCGTGGCCAGCGCCCTGGCCGTGGCGATTGTGACGGTGGGCCTGCTGGCCGGCGGCCGCCTGGGCTTTAACTTCTTCCCCACACCGGAGCCTTCCGTGTTCTATGCCAATGCCAGCTTTGTGGCCGGCACGGACAAAGGCACCGTGGAAGATTTCATGCGCCAGATGCAGCAGACCCTGAACGAAACCGAACAGGCCCTGGGCGGTAACCTGATCCGCCATGCGGTAACCACCTTCGGGGCCACCCAGGGTGCCGAGGGCAGCTCCCGTAACGATGACGAACTGGGTTCCATGCTGGTGGAGCTGGTGCCGTCGGACCGGCGGGACGTTCGCAACCCGGAGTTTATGCGGGAATGGCGCAGCCGCATGGCGCTGCCCGCCGGGCTGGATGCCCTGAACATCAATGAACGCCAGGCCGGGCCTCCGGGGCGGGATGTGAACGTACGCCTGACCGGCGATAACGCAGAAAACCTGAAACGGGCCGCGGATGAAGTGGCCCAGGCCCTGAGCACCCTGCCCGGGGTGCTGGATGTGGAAGACGACATGCCCTGGGGCCGGGAACAACTGATCTACCAGGTGAGCCCGTTTGGTGAGGCCCTGGGCCTGACCACGGTGGATCTTGGCCGGCAGTTGCGGGCCGCCTTTGACGGCCGGATCGCCCAGATCTACCAGGATGGTCGCGACGAAGTGGAAGTGCGGGTGCAGCTGCCCCGGGATCAGCGGGAACAGTATTCCACCCTCGAGCGCATGACCGTGCGCCTGCCCGACGGCCGGTTTGTGCCCCTGGCCCAGGTGATGAACCTGGATCACCGTCAGGGCTTCCAGGCTCTGCGCCACGCCGATGGCAAGCTGGCGGTGGAAGTGACGTCGGCACTCAATACCCGGGTGGCCACGACCGACCAGGTGATCGAGAGCCTGCAGGCCGGCGCGCTGCCGGACATTGCCAGCCGCTACGGCGTGCGTTACAGCTTTGAAGGCCGTTCCGCTGACCAGCGCGAAACCATGGACGACATGAAAACCGGCCTGGTGATCGGGGTTGCGCTGATGTACGTGGTGCTGGCCTGGGTGTTTGCGTCCTGGAGTTTGCCGCTGATCGTGATGGCCATCATCCCGTTCGCGCTGGTGGGCGCGTTGCTGGGGCATTGGGTCATGGGGCTTCAGCTGACGATTCTGTCACTGTTTGGTCTGTTCGGCTTGTCAGGCATCGTGGTCAACAACGCGATTATCCTGGTGGCTTTCTACAACCAGCAGCGACAGAAAGGCCTGGGCATTACCGATGCCCTGAACGAAGCGGCGGTGCAGCGGGTGCGGGCAGTGTTGCTGACCTCCCTGACTACCATCGGCGGTCTGTTGCCCCTGCTGTTTGAAACCTCCCTGCAGGCCCAGTTCCTGATTCCGATGGCGACATCCATCGCCTTTGGCCTGGGGTTGGCGACCTTCCTGGTGTTACTGGTGATTCCGGCACTGTTGTCCTGGGTGGAGCAGTTCCGGGAATGGCGGGCCAGCCGTCGGGGCCAGCAGCCGGAGGTGTCGGAAGCCTGAGTGTCGTTACTCAGGTTTCCTTAAGGTCTTTCCAGGCTGCGTACTTGTGCAGGTCGGATTCCACCAGTTTCAGGCACAGGGCAACCACGCCGGCATCATCCAGCAGGCCAAAGCCGAAAATGAGGTCCGGAATCAGGTCCAGCGGGTTCATCACGTACAGCAGCGCACCGGCGATGGCAGCAATGGATTTCCAGGGAATGGCCCGGTAGTCGCCGCGCCAGTAGTCCCGGATCAGTGAAAACATCAGATGGATGTCGGTGCCAAAGCGCTTGAGCTTGCCGCTGTTTTTCACTTTGTCTTCGATGGCTTTCTGTCGCTCCAACAGGGATTGCAGGTCCTCTTTCTGAACCTGGCTGGCTTCCTTGTCCAGCTGATGCTTAGCCGTTTTATCTGTAATCCACGCCATACACTCTTACCTTACTAAATGTTGGTGCGCCCAAGATAACCCGTCAGCCGACAAAAATCCGCTTCGCCAGGCCGGCTCCCTTGTCCAGATTAAACTGGCGCAATCCACGGGGGTCTGCGCCCACGCCGGCGAGGTACTGCCAGTTGCCGTAGTTACTGGCGACATCGTAGTCCACCAGTTGCTGCTCAAACCAGGCGGCGCCGTAACGCCAGTCCTGGGCCAGTTCATTGACCAGGCAACTGGCCACCAGTTGCCGTGCCCGGTTACTGATATAACCTGTGAGCCGGAGCTGGTTCATGGCGGCGTTGACCAGCGGGTAGGGTGTTGTGCCCTGGCACCAGCTCTCGAAATCCGGCCGGTGGAAGGCGGTGTCACGGCTTTGCTGTTGTACGCCATCTCGCAGGAACAGTCGCTGGCCGTGCTTCATGGCGTACCAGTAGAAGTATTCCCGCCACAACAGCTCGAACCACAACCAGTAGGTGGAGTCGTTGCGGGTTTCGGACTGCTCGTATTCGTCGATCATGCCGGCCACCTCGCGTACTGACAGGCAGCCGTTGGCCAGCCAGGGTGACAGGCGGGATGACGCCAGCGGATCATCCAGTGCGTTGCGGGTTTCCTTGTAGCGGGCTATGCCATGGCTGACAAACAGGTATTCCCGCAATTGCCGCAGCCCGGCTTCTTCCCCACCCCGGAAGCCGGCATCGTGTTCCGGCTCGGTAATCGGTGGGCAATCGCCCCGGTTGTCCTTCGCAAATCCCGGAGGCGGCGGCAGGGCTGTCATGGTGCGGATGCGTAGCCGGTCGGTGCAGCGGTCACCCTGTTTTTCCACCAGCTTGCGGAACTGGGAGAAGGTGTGGGGTAAGTCGGCCAGGTCCATGGGCAGGGATTTTTCAGTGAACAGGCTCAGGGTTTCAAATTGCTGGAAGTGCACATCCGGCAGCTTCTCCTGAAGGCCCTGCCATTGACTAGCTTCTTCTGTGCCTGGCTGCCGGGTGCGGATTACCTGGTTGACCTGGTGTTGTTGTACCAGTTCGGGAAGCACGTTTTCTGGCTCCCCAAACGCGATGTGGAGGCGCTGGCCAAGGGGCCGGAGATTGCGTTCCAGGGTCATCAGGCTTTGCCACAGGAAACGCCAGCGGTGTTCGCCCATGGCACTGAGCCCGAGCGGCCCGGGTTGGAACCAGCGGGGCTCTACCACGTACACGCACAGCAGCATGTCTGAGCGGCCGGCGGCCAGCAGGGCGGCGTTGTCGTGCATGCGAAGATCGCGGGTAAACCAGTAGAGTGTGCGCACCTGAAGGGCCCTTTCTGACAGTTCGGGAATCTATACGCCCGCGCCTGCGTATGAGATTGCAGCGCGGGAAAGCCTGCAGCCGGCAGGCGTGTTAAAGTTAAGAGTGTATCCCGCAAGCCTGACCCGACCAAACGGAAACGAGGAGACTGAACGTGATCAAATCCCGCGCAGCTGTGGCATTTGAAGCCAATAAACCGCTGGAAATTGTTGAAGTGGATGTGGCACCACCCAAGGAAGGCGAAGTGCTGGTGAAGATCGTGGCAACCGGTGTGTGCCATACCGATGCCTACACCCTGTCCGGCGCTGACCCCGAGGGCCTGTTTCCGACCATTCTGGGCCACGAGGGTGGCGGCATTGTCGAAGCGGTGGGCCCTGGCGTAACCGGCCTGGAAGTGGGCGACCACGTGATTCCGCTGTACACAGCCGAGTGTGGCAAGTGTAAATTCTGCACCTCCGGCAAGACCAACCTGTGTGGCGCTGTGCGTGAAACCCAGGGCAAGGGTGTGATGCCGGACGGCACCTCCCGCTTCTCCTACAAGGGCCAGCCGCTGTACCACTACATGGGCTGCTCCACCTTCTCTGAATACACCGTGCTGCCGGAAATCTCCCTGGCCAAGATCCCCAAGGAAGCGCCCCTGGACAAGGTGTGCCTGCTGGGTTGTGGCGTAACCACCGGCATCGGTGCGGTACTGAACACCGCCAAGGTTGAGGAAGGTGCGACTGTGGCTATCTTTGGTCTGGGTGGCATCGGCCTGGCAGCCATCATCGGTGCGACCATGGCCAAGGCTGGTCGCATCATTGCCGTCGACATCAACCCGGGCAAGTTCGACATCGCCAAACAGCTGGGTGCTACCGATGTGGTTAACCCGAA
This sequence comes from Marinobacter sp. L-46, assembly GCF_056859535.1. Classification (NCBI taxonomy): domain Bacteria; kingdom Pseudomonadati; phylum Pseudomonadota; class Gammaproteobacteria; order Pseudomonadales; family Marinobacteraceae; genus Marinobacter; species Marinobacter sp. L-46. The sequence goes on along the minus strand of NZ_JBSXOP010000057.1, from coordinate 17,724 downwards.
CGATTACGACAAGCCGATCCAGGAAGTCATCATCGAAATGACCGATGGCGGTGCCGACTACACCTTCGAGTGTGTGGGCAACGTGAAGCTGATGCGTGCCGCGCTGGAAGCCTGCCATAAGGGCTGGGGTGAAAGCACCATCATCGGCGTGGCCGGTGCCGGTGAAGAGATCAGCACCCGCCCGTTCCAGCTGGTAACCGGCCGGGTATGGCGCGGTTCCGCCTTCGGTGGCGTGAAAGGCCGCACGGAGCTGCCGTCTTACGTGGAAAAAGCCGAAAAAGGTGAAATCCCGCTGGATGTGTTCATCACCCACGAGATGAAACTGGAAGACATCAACAAGGCGTTTGACCTGATGCACGAGGGTAAGAGCATTCGGTCTGTGATTCACTTCTGACCTTTCCTGGCCAGAAGTGAATCGACGAGTTGCCGGGCGCGGGCGTTTGCCCGCTCCCGGTTAGCTCAGGCTTTGCAGGAGTTGCGAGGCCAGGGTCAGAGGGCATTCAACGGAAGGTACGTGCCCGATCCCATCCAGAATAACCGGCTCCGAAGCGCCACTGAACTGTGCCAGTGCCTTCAGGGACTCTGGAGGTGTTGCCAGGTCTTCAGAGCAACCAATCAGCAGTAACGGTACCTCGTGACCTTGCAGCTTTTCCCGGAAGTCTGCTTTACCCAGCATTTCGCACAGCAGTGCATAGCTGTTGGCGTCGCCCCGTCCCATAATCACTTTCCAGCCGTCCAGAAGAGCAGGCTGCTCTTGGCAGGCATTTGGGCCAAACCAGCGGGGTACGATTTCGCCGGCCATCGCCGCCAGGCCTTTCTCCCGAACATTGGCTGCACGCAGGCTCCAGGCTTCCTTGCTACCAATAATGGCGCCGGTGTTCGTCAGTGTGGCTGTTTCAAGGTGCTCGCTATGGGCGGTAATCAGCTGTTGACCGATCACCCCGCCGATAGAGGTGCCGGCAAAATGAAAGCTGGATACCCGGGCTTCTTTTGCCAATGCCAGGGCTTCCTGTGCCAGGTCTTCCGGTGTGATTTCTCCGGACGTTTCGGGCCAGGCGGCACTTGCACCATGCCCCGGCAAGTCCCAGGTCATAACCCGAAACTTTGGTAGCAGCATGGGCAGCAAGTCGTCCCAAACCCCCTGGGTCATGCCCAGAGGGTGTGCCAGCACCAATAACGGCTTTTCGCTGGCGCCAAGCAGGCGATAGCAGATGGTACGGCCGTTGTGATTCAGAAATGCCATGTTGTCTCCTCAGAATGGGTCCGGTCAGACCCGTTCAATCAGTGTAGCAATACCCTGACCCACACCCACACACATGGTGCAAAGGGCGTAGCGGCCACCGGTGCGCTGCAGTTGGTGCGCCGCAGTCTGCAACAGGCGTGCGCCGGACATGCCCAGCGGGTGGCCAAGGGCAATGGCGCCACCGTTCGGGTTCACCCGGGGGTCGTCATCGGCAACGCCCAGCTCCCGCAGCACAGCCAGGCCCTGGGCGGCGAAGGCTTCGTTGAGCTCAATCACGTCGATCTCATCGATGCTGATGCCCTGTTTTTTCAGCAGCTTCTGGACAGCCGGGACAGGGCCAATACCCATGATCCTCGGTTCTACGCCAGCGGTCGCCATGCCCAGAATTTTCGCCATAGGCTTCAGCCCGTGCTGTTTGACTGCTGCTTCGCTGGCCACCAGCATCGCGGCGGCGCCGTCGTTGACGCCCGAAGCGTTGCCGGCGGTCACACTGCCGTTTTCACGGAATGGAGCTGGCAGGGCCGCGAGTTTCTCTAGGGTACTGGCGCGGGGATGTTCGTCGGTGTCGAACACCAGCGGGTCTTGTTTGCGGCGCGGAATGGACACCGGCACGATCTCTTCGGCAAATACACCTTCCTGCTGTGCCCGAGCGGTTTTCTGCTGGGAGCGGAAGGCGAACAGGTCCTGATCTTCCCGCGACACCTTGTACTGCTCGGCCACGTTCTCCGCCGTTTCCGGCATTGAATCGACGCCGTATTGCTTTTTCATCAGCGGATTCACAAAGCGCCAGCCGATGGTGGTGTCTTCGATCTTCTGGCCGCGGGAGAACGCGGAGTCAGCCTTGCCCATCACGTAGGGCGCGCGGGACATGGATTCCACGCCGCCGGCCAGTACCAGGTCCATTTCACCGGCGCGGATGGCGCGGAAGGCAGTGCCCACGGCGTCCATGCCGGATCCGCACAGCCGGTTGAGGGTGGTGCCGGGCACGGAAGTGGGCAAGCCCGCCAGCAGCGCAGACATACGCGCTACGTTGCGGTTGTCTTCACCGGCCTGGTTGGCGCTGCCCATCATTACTTCGTCGATGGCGGCAGGGTCCAGTTCCGGCGCCTGCTCCAGCACGGCCTTGAAAATATGGGCGGCAAGGTCGTCCGGGCGCACACTGGCCAGGGTGCCGCCGAAACGGCCGATGGCGGAGCGGCGGGGATGGCAAATGAATACGTCAGTCATGGTGGGCCTCACTGTTGGCCGGAATGATGGGCATTGGTGCGGGTTTTCAGGTCCCGCAGCACTTCGAGTTCCTCGGCGGTCGGCGCCGGGGTGGTTTCCAGCTGCTCTGCAAAGCGGATGTCCCAGCCGGTCGCCTCGATCACGTCTTCCCGGGTCACGTTCGGGTGCAGGGAGGTGACCACGAGCTCCTTAGTCTCCGGATCCGGCTTGAGGATGCACAGGTCGGTGATCACTACCGTGGGGCCACAGCCAATGTTGGGTACGTTGTCCCGGGCCTTGCCGTCACGGCCGAAGCCGACGGTGGTCACGAAGTCCACATCCTTCACGAAGGTGCGCCTGGAGTGCTTCACGGTAATGAACACTTCCTTCGCGTTGGTGGCAATTTCCGGGGCGCCGCCACCGCCGGGCAGGCGAACTTTCGGCTCGCGGTAATCGCCGATCAGGGTGGTGTTCAGGTTGGCGTAACGGTCGATCTGGGCGGTGCCCAGGAAGCCAACGCTGATGTGGCCGCCCTGCAGCCAGTAGCGGAACATCTCAGGCACGGAAACCGTGGTCAAGGCCGATTCGCACAGCTCGCCGTCGCCGATGGACAGTGGCAGCACGTCTGGCTTGGTTTGCAGGGTGCCGGATTCGTAGATCAGGGTGACATCCGGAGCGTGGGTCAGGCGAGCCAGGTTGGCGGCCTCGCTGGGCAGGCCGATACCCACGAAGCAAGTCATGTCGTTGGTCAGCGCACGGGCAGCGGTAACGCTCATCATTTCTGAAGATGTGAATTCAAGGCTCATCACGCGGCTCCTTTCTCGAATACGTTTTCTTGCAGCCAGGTCTGGAAGGTCTCGCGGTCGCGGGCAACGCCGTCCCAGTCCTTATAGAAGGCGTTGTCACGGTCGTAGTAGCCCAGTGCGTACGAGGGCTTGGCGCCTTTCGGGGCTTCGGCAATTGCAGTGATCGCCCAGGATGGCAGCACGCAGGCATTAACCGATGCGCCCAGGTCATCCACGATTTCCTCGACGGTGACGATGCTGCGCTTGGCGGCCAGCACCACCTCTTTCTGAATGCCAACAATGCCTTCGATCAGCACATTGCCCTTGCGGTCGGCCCGCTGGGCATGGATTACCGCGACATCGGGGCGAATGGACGGCACGGCGGCCAGGCGCTCACCGGTAAACGGGCATTCGATGAACTTGATCTGGTCATTCACTTTCGGCAGATCGCTGCCTACATATCCGCGCAGAACTGCCAGCGGCAGGCCGGCAGCGCCAGCTTCATAGGCGTTGGCCATGGCCGCATGGCTGTGTTCGAGAATCTCCAGCTGGTTCGGCCAGCCCTTTTCAACAGCATCCCGCAGACGGTGCAGGGAGCCCACGCCCGGGTTGCCGCCCCAGGAAAATATCAGTTTCTTGGCACAGCCGGCGCCGATCATCTGGTCATACACCAGGTCCGGGGTCATGCGGATCAGGGTCAGATCCCGCTTTTCCTGACGGATGATTTCGTGGCCCGCAGCAAACGGGATCAAGTGGGTGAAGCCTTCCATCGCCACGGTATCACCGTTGTTGATGTATTTGCTCACCGCTTCCTTGAGGGGAAGAAACTCGGCCATTGCAATGCCTCCTGTGTCACTTCTGTGGATAGTTCGCTGTACGAACATAAGTTTTATATGCGAACATGATGGCGCGATTGCTTTTGGGCCGTCAAGTACAAATTTTGTCCACAAGGTAAAAATGTACAGATGTTCGTTGTGCGAACACGTGATGGGCGTGCGAAACTAAGGCCAGTAACGGTACTTAAGGAGTCAGAATGGACGAGCAGATTCTCAAGCCCGGTGATCGGGATTACGTGGGAGCGTTGGCTTCGGGGCTGGAGGTTTTACAGGCTTTTGATGCGGAGCACCCACGAATGACCCTGAGCGAAGTGGCAGCCCGCACCGAGATGGACCGGGCCAAGGCCCGGCGCTTCCTGCTGACGCTGCACGCACTGGGCTTTGTGAAGCGAACCGGCCGGCAGTTTGAGCTGACCCCCCGGGTGCTTCAGCTGGGTTATGCCTACCAGGCGTCAAACCAGTATCGGGCGGTGATTCAACAGTACCTTGAAGACGTCACAGCTGAACTCGGGGAGTCGTCTTCGCTGGCCGTGCTGGACGGTGATGACGTGGTTTACGTGGTGCGCTCTGCAGCCCGCCACCGGTTGATGGCCATTACCCTGTCTGTAGGCACGCGCTTGCCTGCGGCCTATACCTCGATGGGGCGGGTGCTGTTGGCTCAGTTGCCGGATAATGAATTGAAGGCGTATCTCGACAGGGTCAGGCTCGAGCCATTTACCGAGTTTTCCATTACCGACAAACAGGCGCTTCGGAACGAAATAGATAAGGTTCGCGAGCAGGGCTATGCAATGGTTGACCAGGAGCTGGATCAGGGATTGCGCTCGGTTGCAGTGCCAGCATTCGCTGGCAGTGGCGAGTTGCTGGGTGCCCTGAACATCAGTACCAACGCAGCACGGGTGGATATGGATACCCTGATGAACGCCTACCTGCCACGCCTTCAGGATGTTGCGGAGAAGATTCGCCAGGCCGCCCGTTAGCACTCACGGATAACGACCGGTCAGCCGGTTCTCCACCAGCTCTGCCAGAATGGTATTGGTCAGGCGCATCACCGCATTTGGGTTCTCGCCCCTGCGGCGGGAGGCAATAACAGGGGTGGTGATGTTGTCATCCTCCAGTGGCATATAGTCGACCCCTTCACGGTGCAGCCGGCGAACCTGCTCCGGTACCAGGGTAAAGCCCATGTCGGACGCCACCAGCGACAATGCGGTCTGCACATCGTTCACCTGCTGGATTACGTGGACTTTCAAGCCCCGACGGTGAAAAAGGCCCTGGGTAATATCGGAGAAGTTGGGCCCGGCGCCGGCTGGAAAGGTAACCATGGGCACCTCCGAGAGCTCTTTCATAGAAGGTGGATGCCGGGTGAGCGGATGGTTAGCAGGGACGGCAGCAACCATTGGCTCGTCAAACAGAAGTTCCTGATCTACGTCCGGATCCTGAATGTGGAGCCGGCCAAAGCCGATATCGATCTTGCCAGCTTTCAGGGCTTCCACCTGCTCCCGGGTTTTCAGCTCATGCAGCACAATTTCCAGGTTTTTGTTCTGGCGCAGTCGGCGCACCATCAGTGGCAGCTGGCCGTAAAACACTGAAGGCACGAAGCCGATCGAGAACAGGGTTTTCCGATGCTGGGCAATCCGGCGGGTGTCGTCTACGGTGGCATTTACTTTGTCCAGTACCTGCTTGGCCTGCTCCAGAAAGTACTCCCCCCCAGTGGTCAGTTCCAGGCCTCGTGGTTTACGAATGAACAATTCTACGCCCACTTCCTCCTCCAGCTGTTTGATGGCCCGGGTCAGGGGCGGCTGGGCGATAAACAGTTTTTCGGCAGCGCGGGTCAAGTTGCCGGCCTCGGCCACCGCGACGAAGTACCGCAAGTGTCTCAGCTCCATCCATACCTCCAGGGTATCGGTTATTACTTAATCAATATTGGTTCACGTTAGTGAAACTTCGTACTGTTCGAATCACAGGATTTTTACCTTGCGATTCGGAGCAGCCATGTCAGCCACCATTCAGTCCATCGAAGCGATCCTGGTCGAGATCCCGACCATTCGCCCGCACAAGCTATCTATGACAACCATGGGGGTTCAGACCATGGTGATTGTGCGTGTGAAGGATTCTGATGGCCTGGAAGGCCTCGGCGAGGCAACCACTATCGGTGGCCTGGCCTACGGCCCGGAAAGCCCCGAAAGCGTGAAGCTTACCATTGATACCTATTTCAAACCGCAACTGATTCATCAGCCAGCCAGCAACATCAATACCCTGAGGGTAATGTTAGACCGCTCCACTCGTGGCAACAACCTCGCCAAGTCCGCTATCGAGACCGCCCTGCTGGACCTTCAGGGCAAGCGCCTGAATCGCCCGGTGTCGGACCTGCTCGGCGGCGCACTGCACCAGCACATCCCGGTGCTCTGGACCCTGGCCAGCGGCGATACCGCTAAAGACATCGAGGAGGCTCTGGGGCTGCTCGAAACCCGCCGCCACTGTGACTTCAAGCTCAAGATCGGTTCCCGCCCGGTGATGGACGATGTTCGCCATGTGGCGGCGATTAAAGAAGCGGTCGGTGACAGCGCCAGTGTCCGCGTGGATGTGAATCAGGCCTGGGATGAAGCGACTGCGGCAAAAGGCATGGCCGAGTTGCAGGCTGCCGGTATTGACCTGGTAGAGCAGCCCACCCCGATGAAGGATTACGCCGCCCTGGTACGGCTGTCTGAAAAGTTCCACCTGCCCATCCTGGCCGACGAGGCCGTGGCAGACGCCAAGGATATGTTCAGCCTGGCGGCCGCGGGCTTCAGCGGCGCCGTAGCGATGAAAATTGCCAAGGCGGGTGGCCCGATGAAGGCACTGGACCAGGCGAAGGTGGCCCAGGCAGCGGGTATCGGCCTGTACGGCGGCACCTTGCTGGAAGGCACCATCGGCACTGCCGCTTCCCTGCATGCATGGTCAACCCTGGAAACCCTGCACTGGGGCACGGAGATGTTCGGCCCGCTGCTGATGAAAGACGACATCGTGGTCAAGCCGCTGAACTTCCACAACAACGGCGTCGACCTGCCGAAGGGCCCGGGCCTGGGTGTGGAAATTGATGAAGACAAGCTGGACCGGTACCGCCGCAAAGCCTGATACGCCAAAAGATTCAGTAAACGGAGGAAAGCACATGCTGTTCAAAGTTGAGATGAAGGTGAACATCCCCCACGACATGCCCGCCGAAGTGGTTGCGGACATCAAGGCCCGGGAAAAAGCCTACGCCCAGGACCTGCAAAAACAGGGTAAGTGGCGTCACCTGTGGCGGGTAGCGGGCAGCTACGCCAACGTCAGCATTTTTGACGTAGCAGACAACGCCGAGTTGCAAGACCTGATCAGCAACCTGCCGCTGTTCCCCTTTATGGATATCACCGTTGCACCCTTGTGCCGGCACCCGTCTTCCATCCATGAGGATGACCGTTAATCACACCCATTGTTGCTAACTGATGAACTGATACGAGCAACAAAAATAACAGTAACCGAGGAGAACAATCATGACCGTTAAAACCATGCATACTGCGGACGTGAAGGACCTGCTGGAGAAAGTGGCCGGCTTCAACCAGGAAGGTGGAAACGAGCGAGTAAAGAAAATTGTTCATCGTCTGATGCACGATATTTTCCAGATTGTTGAAGACTTTGACGTGACAGCCGAAGAGTTCTGGCAGGCCGTTTACTACGTTGGTGACCTGGGCAAGAACGGCGAAGCCGCCCTGCTGGCGCCGGGCCTGGGCATGGACAAATACCTGGACATCCGTATGGATGCCGAAGACGAGCAAGCCGGCCTGGCCGGTGGCACGCCGCGCACCATTGAAGGCCCGCTGTATGTAGCCGGTGCCCCCATGAGCGAAGGCTTTGCCCGCATGGATGATGGTTCCGACGAAAGTGCAGAGACCATGATCCTGACCGGTCAGGTGACAGACGAGAATGGCCAGCCGGTCGCCAACGCCGTGGTTGACGTATGGCACGCCAACACCATGGGCAACTACTCTTACTTCGACCAGTCCCAGGCAGACTACAACCTGCGTCGTCGCATCAAGACCGACGAAAATGGCCGTTACACTGCCCGGTCCATCATTCCGGCTGGCTACGGCTGCCCGCCCGAGGGTTCTACCCAGGCACTGCTGAACCTGCTGGGTCGTCACGGTAACCGTCCGGCGCATATCCACTTCTTTGTCTCCAAACCCGGTTACAAGCACCTGACTACCCAGATCAACCTGGCCGGTGATGAGTACACCTACGATGACTTTGCATTCGCCACCCGTGAAGAGCTGGTGGTTGAAGCCAATCGCATTGAGGATCCTGCCAAGGCTGAGCAATTCGGTTTGAACAAGCCGTTCACCGAAGTGGAATTCAACATCCAGCTGGTCGCTACCGACAAACCTGAGCTGCAAAGTCGCCACGAGCGCAAGCGCGCCCTGGAAGGCGAAGCGGCCTGATTTCAACCCTTTAATCCCGACGTTCTTGTGATCCGACCGGCCTGTCCATTCAGGCCGGCCAGGGGGCCCTCACGCCCGAAAAACGGTTTTCACAACAACAAAATGGAGTGACGAACATGACTCGCCAACTCGACCGACTTGAGAAAACGATCCGCAACGCGGTGGAAGCCGATGCACAAACCGGCCACTACCGCTGTGACCGCAGCATCTTCACCGACGAAGAGCTGTTTGAGCTGGAGATGAAACACATCTTCGAAGGCAACTGGATTTTCCTGGCCCATGAGAGCCAGATCGAGAATCCGGGCGACTACTACACCACCATGGTGGGTCGTCAGCCGGTGATCATCACCCGGACCAAGGATGGCGAGCTCAAGGCGATTCTGAACACCTGTACCCACCGTGGTGCCACCCTGTGCCGCAAAAAGCGCGGCAACAAGACCTCCTTCACCTGCCCGTTCCACGGCTGGACCTTCAAGAATGACGGCAAGCTGCTGAAAGCCAAGGACCAGAAGAAGGGCGGTTACCCGGAAAGCTTCGACGTTGACGGTTCCCACGACCTGAAACAGCTACCGAAGTTCGAGAACTACCGCGGCTTCCTGTTTGGCAGCCTGAACTCCGACGTATTGCCGCTGGAAGAGTACCTGGGTGAGACCACCAAGGTGCTGGATGCCATCGTCGACCAGGCGCCGGAAGGCCTGGAGATCCTGCGCGGTGCCTCTACCTACACCTACGAAGGTAACTGGAAGCTGACTGCCGAAAACGGCGCGGACGGCTACCACGTAAGCACCGTGCACTGGAACTACCTGTCCACCATGGGCCAGCGCAACTACGAGAAAGGCGGCACCGAGGCAGTAGACGCCAAGAGCTGGTCCAACGAAGGCGGCTTCTACTCCTTCGAGAACGGCCACATGATGCTGTGGACCCGCCTGACCAACCCGGAAGTACGTCCGGTATACAACCAGCTGGAGCGCCTGGAAAAGGAAGTGGGTGAGGCGAAGGCCGACTTCATCGTGCGCACCACCAAGAACCTGTGCCTGTACCCGAACGTCTACGTGATGGACCAGTTCTCCACCCAGATCCGGGTGCTGCGCCCGATCGACGTCAACAAGACCGAGATCACCATCTACTGCTGGGCACCCAAGGGTGAATCCGCCGAAAACCGCGCCAAGCGCATCCGCCAGTACGAAGACTTCTTCAACGTGTCCGGCATGGGCACGCCGGATGACCTGGAAGAGTTCCGCGCTTGCCAGCAGGGCTACTACGCCAAGGGTACCAAATGGAACGACATGAGCCGTGGCGCCCAGCACTGGATTGAAGGCGCGGACGACTGGGCCAAGGGTATCAATCTGAAGCCAATCCTCAGTGGCGCCAAGCCGGAAGATGAAGGCCTGTACGTGACGCACCACCAGCATTGGGTGGAAGAGATGACCAAGGCGATTGATACCGAGCGCGCCCGCTTTATTTCCCTGACCGAGGAGGCTTCCGTATGAGCATGTCTTACGAGCAGATCCAGGCCTTTGTCTACCGGGAAGCCCGTCTGCTGGACGACCGGGAGTGGGATGAGTGGCTGAAGTGCTACCACGAGGACGTCACCTACTGGATGCCGGCCTGGGACGATGACAACGAGCTGACCGAAGATCCGCAGACCGAGATTTCACTGATCTACTACCCGAACCGTAACGGTCTGGAAGATCGCGTCTACCGGTTGAAGACCGAGCGCTCCGGTGCCAGCTCTATTCCCGAGCCGCGCACCGTGCACCTGACCAGCAACCTGGAAATCCAGGAGCGGGACGGTGACACCGTAAAACTGCGTTTCAACTGGCAGACCAACAGCCACCGTTACCACAAGACCCAGTCCTTCTTCGGCGTGTCTTTCTACACCCTGGACTGCAGTGGCGAGCAGCCTCTGATTACCGAGAAGAAGGTGGTTCTGAGCAACGATTACATCAATCAGGTGATTGATATCTATCACCTGTAATTGATGGGGAGAGCATCATCATGAGTTACAACATCGCGCTTAATTTTGAAGACGGCGTTACCCGGGTGATCACCTGCAACGAAGGTGAAACCGTTCTAGACGCCGCCTACCGGGCCCAGATCAACCTGCCAATGGACTGCTCCGACGGTGTCTGCGGAACCTGTAAGGGTTCCTGCCACCAGGGCGAGTTCGACATGGGCGACGAGTACATCGACGAGGCACTGTCTGACGAGGAAGCCGAACAGGGCATGGTGCTGACCTGCCAGATGGTGCCCTCCAGCGACTGTGTGGTCGAGATTCCGGCGGCCGCGTCCCTGTGCAGCAAGGCCGGTAACGAGGCCGTGACCGGCACCGTGGGTGAGGTCAACCTGATTTCCCCCACCGCCATCGAACTCAAGGTTACCGCAGACGCCGACATCGGCTTCCTGCCGGGCCAGTACGTGAACATCCAGGTGCCCGGCACCGAGGAAACCCGTGCTTACTCGTTCAGCTCCCGACCGGGCAGCCGCGAGTTGAGCTTCCTGATCCGCAACGTGCCCGGCGGCCTGATGAGCTCCTGGCTGGTGGGCAAGGCCAAGACCGGCGACAAGGTGACCCTGACCGGCCCCATGGGTGTGTTCTACCTGCGCCCGGTTCAGCGCCCCGTGCTGATGCTGGCCGGTGGTACCGGCCTGGCTCCGTTCCTGGCCATGCTCGAAAGTCTGAAGGAAAAAGGCTGCGACCAGCCCACTCACATGATCTACGGCGTGACCAACGACGACGACCTGGTGGGGCTGGAAGCCCTCGAAAAGTTTGCCGAAGAGATTGAAAACTTCAGCTTCAAGACGGTAGTGGCCAGCGACGAAAGCACCCATCCCCGCAAGGGCTATGTCACCAACCACATGGAAGACGCACCCATCAACGATGGTGATGTAGATGTGTATCTGTGTGGCCCGCCTCCGATGGTCGACGCGGTACTGGGTTACTTCCGGGAGCAGGGTATCGTGCCCAACTCCTTCCACTACGAGAAGTTCACCCCGAGCGTATCCGCCGTTGAGGAGAAAGTGGCATGACCCCGCGTTTCACCGGCAAGGTGATGGTGGTCACCGGTGCTGCCCAGGGCATTGGCCGGCGAGTGGCCGAACTGGCCGCCGCCGAAGGTGCCCGCCTGGTACTGGTGGACATCGCGGACTACGTGCAGGGCGTTGCAGCCGAGTTGCGCGACCAGGGCTCTGAAGCCCTGGCCGTGCAGGCCAACCTGGAAACTTGGGAAGGTGCGGAAATGGTGATGGCCAAGGCCCATGAGCAGTATGGCCGCATCGACATCCTGGTCAACAACGTGGGCGGCACCATCTGGGCCCAGCCGTTCGAGCATTACCAGCCGGAACAGATCCAGAAGGAAATCCAGCGCTCGTTGTTCCCGACCCTGTGGTGCTGCCGGGCGGTGCTGCCTTACATGGTGGAACAGAAGGGCGGTGCCATTGTGAACGTCTCGTCTGTGGCGACCCGTGGTCTGATGCGGGTGCCCTACGGCGCCGCCAAGGGCGGGGTCAACGCCATGACCGTAAACCTGGCTTTTGAATACGCCGAGCACGGAATTCGCGTGAACGCTACAGCCCCGGGTGGGACTGAAGCACCGCCCCGACTGACGCCCCGCAACACCGAGCAGCAGGGCGAGCGGGAACAGGCCTGGTATCAGACCCTGATCGACCAGACCAACGCCACCAGCTTCATGCACCGCTACGGCACCCTCGATGAGCAGGCGCAGCCAATCCTGTTCCTTGCTTCTGATGCTGCCAATTACATCACCGGAACCATCCTGCCCGTGGCCGGGGGCGACTGCGGCTGACGGGCAACCAACCCAACCTCCGACAAAAACAAGACGTGGAGAAACAGACCGATGAGAAACATAGACGTCAACGACGTTATCGATAACGCCACCTTTACCAGATTCCACTGGCAAGTGTTGTTCTGGTGTACCCTGATCATCATCTTTGATGGGTATGACCTGGTAATCTACGGGGTGGTGTTGCCGCTGCTGATGGAGCAGTGGAACCTGAGCCCGTACGTGGCTGGACTGCTGGGTAGTAGTGCCTTGTTTGGCATGATGTTCGGGGCCATGGGCTTCGGCATGTTGTCCGACCGGCTCGGGCGCAAGAAAACCATCCTGATGTGTGTGGTGCTGTTCAGCCTGACCACCGTGATTAACGGCTTTGCCAGCACGCCGTGGCAGTTCGGTATCCTGCGCTTTATCGCCGGCCTGGGCATCGGTGGGGTTATGCCCAACGTGGTCTCGCTGATGAGCGAGTATTCACCCCAGAAAAGCCGTAGCACCCTGGTCGCCCTGATGTTTTCCGGTTACGCGGTGGGCGGCATGATGTCGGCTGGCCTGGGTATCTGGATTGTTCCTAACTTCGGTTGGGAAATCATGTTCTACCTTGCAGTCGTCCCGCTGCTGATGTTGCCGCTGATAATGAAGTTCCTGCCGGAGTCTGTGGCGTTTCTGATGGCGCAGAAGCGCGAAGGGGAGGCCCGTAGCATTCTGCAGAAAGTGGCACCGGTGCGCCAGATCAGCGAGATGGATACCCTCTCTGTGCCGCTGACTACCGTGAGCAAGGCGCCGGTTCTGGAATTGTTCCGGGGCGGCCGTGCCTTCAGCACCGCGATGTTCTGGATTGCCTTCTTCTGCTGTCTGTTGATGGTCTATGCCCTGGGCTCCTGGTTGCCCAAGCTGATGTCCCTGGCCGGATATGAGCTGAGCTCCAGTCTGATGTTTTTGATGGTTCTGAATATTGGTGCGATTTTCGGTGCGGTTGGTGGCGGCTGGCTGGCAGACCGGTTGTCGCTGCGCACGGTGCTGGTTACTTTCTTTATTCTGGCATCGGTATCACTGGTAATGCTGGGCTACGAGAGCCCGATGTGGTTCCTGTATACCCTGATGGGCATTGCCGGCGCGACCACCATTGGCTCCCAGATTTTGCTGTACGCTTACGTGGCCCAGTATTACCCGACGAATATTCGCTCAACCGGGTTGGGCTGGGCATCGGGCATCGGCCGTAATGGAGCCATTGTCGGACCAATTATTGGTGGTACCTTGCTGGCCCTGGCATTGCCGCACCAGATGAATTTCCTGGCCCTCGCTATCCCCGGTGCCATTGCCACTGTTGCCATTGCCCTGGTGGGCCGGAGGTTCGCCTCGGCGCCAGCGCGTGAGAACGCAGAGGTGAGCCTGGCAACCAGTAATTAAGAAATCAGCGTTGATGTGACCTGAGGGAGACAGTCAGTCATTCGGACCCCTCTTTGCCCCGGCACCACAGTGACCGGGGCTTTTTTGCTGTTATACGACTCAAACAGAACTCAATAACAAGGAGCTGAATATGCCCCAGCTGTTTCGGGACTTGTCTGTGTCTGCGGTTGCCGCAGGGTTTCTGGCGGTACTGGTGTCCTATGCCGGGCCTTTGGCGATTTTCTTCCAGGCCGGCGCGGCGGCGGATTTGTCACCGGAGATGATGACCTCCTGGGTCTGGGCCATCTCCATGGGGGCGGCGGTTTCCGGAATCTTCCTGTCGATCTGGCTTCGGGCGCCAGTGGTGACCGCCTGGTCGGCACCGGGCACAGCTCTGTTGGTGGTGCTGTTTCCGGAGCTATCCCTCAACGAAGCGGTAGGTGCTTATATCACCGCCGCGCTGATTATCTTTTTCATTGGTGTTTCGGGTACCTTTGATGCCTTTGTGCGTGCCATCCCGAAGGGTGTGGCAGCGGGCATGATGGCGGGCATCCTGTTTCAGTTCGGTCTCGGGGCTTTCGCTGCCATTGAAACCACGCCGGCACTGGCCATCGGCATGCTGGTCGCCTATGTGGCCTTCCGTCGCTTTACCCCCAAATACACCCTGGTGCTTTTGCTGTTTGCCGGGGTCATCCTGGCGGTGGTGCTGGAAGATGCGTCGCTGGCCGGCGTTAGCCTGGGCTTGGCGGTGCCGAAGTTCATCACGCCGGAATGGAGCTTCGGCGCTACCCTGAGCCTGGCCATTCCCCTGGTGCTGGTCAGCCTGACAGGCCAGTTCCTGCCCGGCATGGCGATTCTCCGGGGTGCCGGCTATCGGGTGAAAGCCAAACCGGTGATTGCGGTCGCCAGCCTGGTGTCCCTGCCCATGGCGCTATTTGGCGGTATCACCACAGTGGTGGCCGCCATTACTGCTGCCATTTGCACCGGTGAGGATGCCCATGAAGATCCGGACAAGCGTTATGTGGCCGGTGTATTTAATGGTGTGTTCTATCTGGTGGGAGCGATCTTTGCCGGCACCATCGTCGCCTTGTTCACCTCGTTACCTTCGGCCTTTGTTGCAGTTCTGGCGGGCCTGGCACTGCTGGGTGCCATTGCCAACAATCTGTTTGCGGCACTGGAGGAGGTCAGCCACCGGGAGGCATCGCTGATTACCTTTCTGGTAACGGCGTCCGGGTTATCGCTGTTCGGACTGTCGTCGGCTTTCTGGGGGGTGGTGATCGGTTACGGCTGTTACCGGGTACTCAACGGAGGGAAATAAGGTTGGGCTGACGGACGCCAGCCCAACCGGGACGTCAGCCTTCCTGCAGCGCCTGCAGCACAGCCTTGGCGGCCCCTTCTGAAGATGCCGGGTTCTGGCCGGTAATCAGCTTGCCATCCACCACAATGTGCGGTGCCCAGTCATCGCCGCGGCTGTAGCGGCCGTTGTTCTGCTTGAGCATGTCTTCCAGCAGGAAGGGCACGATGTTGGTGAGCTGCACGGCTTCCTCTTCGGTGTTGCTGAAGCCGGTAACTTCGCGGCCACCGACGATGTTCTGGTCCGGCTTAACGAACACATTCTTGAACACGGCCGGGGCGTGGCACACGGCACCGATCACCTTGTCCTGCTCGTAGGCGGTTTTGATCAGGGCGACAGACTTCTCGTCCTCCGCCAGGTCCCACAGGGGGCCGTGGCCGCCGGGGTAGAAAATGGCGTCGTACTGGTTCATGTCCACGTCGGCCAGTTTTTTGGTGCTGGCCAGCATTTCCTTGGCGTGGGTGTCTGCCATGAAGCGCCGGGTGGAATCAGTGAGTGCGTCTTCTGCTTCGCTGTTCGGGTCTACCGGCGGCTGGCCACCTTTGGGAGAGGCCAGGGTGATATCCGCGCCAGCATCCTTGAATACGTAGAAGGGCGCGGTGAATTCTTCCAGCCAGAAACCGGTTTTATGGCCAGTGTCGCCCATCTGGTCGTGGGATGTCAGTACCATCAGAATTTTCATATCGGTCGATCCTCCTGTCGGGAATCGGGGAGTTTGTTCGGGCGTTACTCCACAATTAGTGGTGGCCCGGGATGCAAATTTCAACAGGAATCACGGCAAT
This sequence comes from Marinobacter sp. L-46, assembly GCF_056859535.1. NCBI lineage: Bacteria > Pseudomonadati > Pseudomonadota > Gammaproteobacteria > Pseudomonadales > Marinobacteraceae > Marinobacter > Marinobacter sp. L-46. The sequence continues at coordinate 1,887 of NZ_JBSXOP010000057.1, read as the reverse complement.
AAGGCGGGAATGGATGCCCGGAGTGTCTATACTCCGGTTACATATTGCTCAATGGGTCAGGGAAAGTGTCCGCAATGAAGGTAACGCTCATCAAGGCAGCCATGCTGTGCCTGGTCGTGCTGGCTGCAGCGCCGGCATGGTCGCAACAGGGGACAGAAACCGTGGAGCCGTTGACGGTGGTGGTCGGTGTGGATCACGCGCCACCTTACCGGATCCTGGAGCCGGACCGGAAGACCGGGCTGTACCTTGATATGTTCGAGGAAATGACCAGTCGCCTTGGCTGGGCGGTCGAATACCGGGAAGCACCGTTTCGCCGGCTGCAGCTGATGCTGCAGCAGGGCGAGATCGACATGATGCTGGGCCTGGTGCGCAACGGTGCCCGGGAGCAGTGGATGGAGTTTGTGGCGCCGGCCTTCCCGCCTGAGCGGCGGTTGTTTTTCTACCTGGATGACGCCAATCGTGTAGATCGCTACCAGGACCTTTATGGCAAAGCCATCGGCGTATTGGAAGGTGGTAGCTATTTCAGCCGGTTCGACAAAGACCCCGAATTGATGAAGGCCTCTGCTGTCCATTACGAAAACCTGATGCTGATGATGCAGAAGGGCCGGGTGGATGTGGTCATTGCGCCGGAGTTGGTGGGGCTGTATACAGCAAAGAATCTGGGTATTGAGGCCCGGGTCTCACCGTTTTTTGTGCCGGGGGAGCGATCCTGGATTGTGGTGTCCGGGCAATCACCGGCCGTTCGCTATGCCGATGATATCCGGGCTGCCCTGAAGCTGATCGAGCGTGAAGGCATCCGGGAGAACCTGGTGCTGAAGTACCTGGAACAGCCGCTTCCCTGACACGCCTGTCGGGAGCCCCTCCCTTATCGGAATTTGATCCCGGTCTGCCCACCATTAACGGAACTTAGTATGCTCACGGTTGTCTTGAGGCAGAACCTGTTGTGAGCATAAGGAACTCGTATGACAACCATTCGGTTATGGGATTTACCGACACGCCTGTTTCACTGGTTGCTGGTACTGGCGGCTGTGGGTGCCGTGATCAGTATTAAATCGGGCGCGATTGACTGGCATGAACGCTTTGGCCTGGCAGTAGTCGGGCTGTTGTCGTTCCGTATTATCTGGGGTTTTACCGGCTCTACCTATGCCCGGTTTGCCAGCTTTGTTCGTGGGCCGGGAGCCATCATCGATTATGTGCGCGGACGCTGGCAGGGGGTAGGCCACAACCCGCTGGGGGCGCTTTCCGTGCTGGCGCTGATCGGCCTGTTCGGCTTCCAGGCGGCAAGCGGGCTGTTCGCCAACGATGAAATTGCCTTTAACGGCCCACTGACTCCGCTGGTGTCATCGGCCTGGAGCGATACCCTCAGCAGTTGGCACCGTTTGACGGAATGGTTCTTGTACGGGCTGGTCATCCTGCACGTGGCAGCGGTAGTGCTGTACTCAAAAGTGAAGAAAGACAATCTGCTGAAGCCGATGATCACCGGTAAAAAGCCGGTTGAGAAAGGCCTGGCGGAAGATGCCCGAGGCGGTGGTGCGGTAGCGTTTGTGATTTCACTGGTGCTGGCGGGGATTGTGGTTGTCGGTGCCAGTGGCAGCTTTGTCTCGCCGCCACCGGCACCGGAGCCCGCACCCCAGAACCTGGGGTGGTAAGCCCGGGGCAGTCTTACTTCGCGCGGAAGTTGTCGTGGCAGGCCTTGCAGGTCTCGCCCACGGCAGCAAACTGGCGCGCCAGGGCGGCTTTATCACCGCTAGGAGTCTGCGCGGCAGAAGTATTTTGAGCAAGTGACCCCGCCGCGTCGAATCACAGTTCGGCCCGAGAACGTATCCACAATATCCAGCCGAATAGAGTCTCGATTCTCTCTATTCAGTCAGTCAAGACGGTTATCAG
>NZ_JBSXOP010000056.1:0-20586 GCF_056859535.1 Marinobacter sp. L-46 | reverse complement strand
GATCAAAGACTATCTGAAGACTTACAACGAAGACCCGAAGCCCTTTGAATGGCATAAATCTGCCGACCAGATTATTGAGTCAATCGCCAGATTATCAGACAAGCTCAATAAGTAAGCGGACTTTTGTTAAGGGACACTAGTAAACAAAAGCGAACGTTCGCAGCATCCCAAATTTCTGGATTTAATTCCCCCGAGTTGCCTAAGAAACGCCCCTGCATTCCCCCCCCCCATTCCAGAGGTGGCGGCCATTGAAGTTTTCTAAGCGGTGACTGCAAAACTCAATCTGGCCATTTGGGATGCAAGCTATCAATGACGTAGTTGTGACTGTGGACACTGGAGTTGAAATCACTTGCGATATGAGGGTGGTCACTTGGAAGATCGTCGTGGTGGTGCGAACGTTCTGACGGATCAACAGATGGCCATAACTTCACGGCAAGGATCAGCCCGCCGAGAGCAAACCCCAGAAGTATCAATAGAGTGATGGTCATTCCCGCAGAAGAGCCCAGCCAACCAGCTAATGGATACGCGATCAGCCATCCGGCATGCGATAAAGAGAACTGGGCAGCGAACAGAGCTGGCCTATCTTCAGCATGCGACGACCGCGTAAGGACCCTGCCTATGGGCGTTTGAACGGTGGAAAAACCAACGCCTAGCCATGCCCAAACGGGTAACAGCCATTCCAGAGAGCCTACCGGCAGCGCAAGAACCAACCCGGCAACCAGAATCCCACCTCCTGTGAGCATGACTTGCCGGTCCTGCCAGCGTTTCAATAAAGCTGGCAACGCCAATGCCGCCAACATGGAACCGCCACCAAACGCGGCAAAAGCCATAGCCGTATGCTGGTCGGTAAGGCCGAATTGTCCCTGCACCAGGACAACCGTATTCACGATCACCATGGCTCCCGCAAGACTGACAACTAGGTTCAGTGACATCACCCCGCGCAGGCGAGGAGTTGCCATGAAAATTCTGAATCCGGCCCGTGCGCGATCATAAACGCCGCGACGTTTTTCTGATTTGGCCCCGGAGGGCAAAGCAACGGACACCACCAGCAAGGCTGATGCGATAAAACCGATTACCGTGCCCGAGAACAATGCCTGCCAGCTGGTGGCAAGCAGAATCAACGCCGCGAGCGCAGGGCTGATGAGGTTTTCCAGATCGTAAGCCAATCGGGAAAGCGACAGCGCCTTGGTGTAATCGTCTTCATTTGGAAGAGTCTCCGGAATCGTAGACTGGAAGGTTGGTGTAAAGGCCGCCGAGGCGGACTGAAGGACCGCGATTAGCACGTACACTTCCCACACTTCGGTGACGAAAGGCAAAGCCAGCGCCGTCGCCGCTCGAATCACATCCAGAGAGACCAGCAGAGCACGACGGGGTATGTTCTCCGCCAGAGCTGATGCCAGGGGGGCTAGCAAGACATAAGCGACCATCTTGATAGCCATGGCGGTGCCGAGCACCTGTCCCGCCTCGTCTCCGGCCAGATCGAATGCCAGCAGACTCAAGGCCACCGTCGCCAGCCCCGTACCCAGCAATGCAACCACCTGGGCCAGGAACAAATGGCGATAGGTTCGGTGCTTCAGAATCTCAAGCATGGCTTCACCAGTGACAGCATAAGAAGCAGAAAGGTTGTGGTAGAAATCTGACTCCAGTAGCATTCCATGCTATCCCCCCAGGGGGGATAGGTCAAAAGTGAGATTTTGCCTACAGGTCTACCAACCATCAGTCTTGCCGGGAACACTGTTATGCACCATGAACGACTCGACCATTGGCAACATAATCACGTGTTTGGTCAGGATCAGAAGCGCTCTGGCGAAACCCGCACACTCATCGTGGTGGGCCTGACACTGGCGATGATGGTCTGGGAAATTCTGGCCGGAATCGTTTATGGCTCCATGGCGTTGCTGGCCGATGGCCTGCATATGGGGTCCCACGCAGTGGCTCTGGGCATTGCGGCCTTCGCCTACGCGTATGCCAGGAAAAACGCGGGCAACGACCGTTTCTCTTTCGGAACAGGAAAGGTCAACGCGCTGGGTGGCTTTACCGGTGCAATCCTGCTGGCTGCCTTTGCGCTCTACATGGTCATCGAGAGCGTGGGGCGTTTTATCCAGCCCGTCGCCATTTCTTTCGATGGGGCTATTTTTGTGGCCATAATTGGCCTGGTGGTCAACGGGGTGTCAGCTTGGATACTGGGGGATGCAGGCCATGATCATGGTCACAGTCACGGCCATGATCACGGTCACCACCACCATCATCACCATGACCACAACCGCCGGGCCGCTTACCTGCATGTACTTGCGGATGCGCTGACGTCAGTCCTTGCTATTGTTGCTCTTCTGGCGGGTAAATATGCCGGGTGGAACTGGATGGACCCGATGATGGGGATTATCGGTGCGATTCTGGTAACCCGTTGGTCCTGGCATCTGCTGAAAGACACCTCAAAGGTCCTCCTCGACGAGCAACATCAGGACATGGAGGAAGCTGTTAAACAGGCCGTCGAAGACGACGATGCCAAAGTCAGTGATCTGCATGTGTGGGCGATAGGCCCAAACATTCATGCGGCTATTGTCTCAGTGGTCTCGCATCAGCCCGAGTCGCCTACAGTCTATAAGGAGCGCATTCAGGCACACTGCCAGTCCCTGGTTCACGTGACGGTGGAGCCTCTCCGGTGTGATTAACGGGGAGAGCGCAGGTTGAAAAGCAATCAGGTCAGAGATACCGGGCAATTGCCTTGAATTCATCGACACGCCGCTGCTGGTCTGGCTCCAGCGGCCCGATAGCATCGTCGAGGCAATGCTCAATGTGGTCCTGTACTAGCACGCGTTTGGCCTGTTGAATGGCCTTTTCCACGGCGTGAAGTTGCTGGGCCAGTTCCAGGCAGGGTTTTCCCTGATCAATCATGCCAATCACGCTTTCCAGATGGCCGTTAGCCCGCTTAAGACGTTTGATAATGTTCGGGTGAGATTGATGCGTGTGATCATTTACCATGTTTAATTCCTATCCCCCATGGGGGGATGGTATCCTCTGTTTTCGTTGAAATCCAACCACAGACTCGACGCATTAGATTGATGATTTCGGCCATTCACCAGAGAAAACTGCTTCCGACGCTCGTCATGCTCTTGGCATTGGCGGGCCTGTCACTGTCGGTGATTGGCGAGTCATTCTCTCACGGTGTGGCCAACTTGGCAGGCGAGTGGGAATCGCAGTCTGACGGCCATCCAGCCAATCATGGTGCGCATGGACACACCCACGATTTTGACAAAGAGCCAGAGACATCATCAATGCATCATGATGCTGGCAATCATACCCACGAGACCGTGGACCACCTCAGGGTTCCGTTTGTTTCCCAAAGCCTGACCGTTCTCCGGCAGCCCGTACCCTTTGCCGGAGGTTCTCCCCGCAGTTTGCGTTATCGGCTTGAACGCCCTCCAAAAGCCTCCCTTTCCACTTGATTCTTGCCGCTTACGCGGCCCGAGAAAACAAATTCGATTGGAGTCTTTATGTTGTCAAGCTTGCCTGGCCGATGCCGTGGTGTGTCCTCAACGGGCACAGGCAATCGTCTACTCTGGATATTTCTAACTTTGGGCTTGCTGGGTCTGAGTACCGATGTACTCGCTCATGCCGTCGCCCAGGGCGACAAGGGGTACATCCAGGAAATTACCGGGATAAACCTTATTTCGTTCATCTATCTGGGGGCCAAACACATGGTCACCGGATATGACCACCTGCTGTTCCTGCTGGGTGTCATTTTCTTCCTCTACCAGATGAAGCACATCGCGATCTACGTGAGCCTGTTTGCCTTGGGGCATTCCACCACGATGCTGCTGGGGGTTTACTTCAACGTGGGCATCAATAGTTACATCATTGATGCGATTATCGGTCTGTCCATCGTCTACAAGGCACTGGACAACATCGGTGCCTATCAGCGGTGGTTTGGTTTCCAGCCCAACACCAAAGCCGCCACGTTGATTTTCGGGTTCTTCCATGGCTTTGGTCTGTCCACCAAGATCATCGAATACGACATCTCACAGGACGGCCTGATTCCGAACCTCCTCGCCTTCAATGTGGGCGTGGAAATCGGACAATTGATCGCCCTGGCCATGATCCTGATTGTCATCAGCTTCTGGCGAAAAACCGACGGATTTTTCCGCCATGCCTACACCGCCAACGTGGCCATGATGAGTGCAGGTTTTCTGCTCTTTGCCTATCAGCTCACCGGTTACTTCGTCGCCTGATTCTGGAGATTTTTTATGTACAACACCGATATTCCCAACCGTGAAGAACTGCCCAGCACTGCCAAGCTGGTTCGATCAACCATCATTGCGGCAATTGTGGCGTTGGTTCTGCTTGTAACCGTGGTCATGCCCGCCGAGTATGCCCTGGACCCAACCGGCGCAGGTCGCCTTTTGGGCCTGACTGAAATGGGCGAGATCAAGGAGCAGCTTGCTGAAGAAGCAGCTGCTGACGAGGCTGCCCAGATGGTTGCCGTGCAATCCTCAACTGAGCGAGAGGCCCCGGAAGTCAAAGAGCCTGTCGTGGCTGAAGCCGTTGAGGAGCCAGCTCCCTCACCTGAAGTAGAATTTGCGTCTGCTGAGCCAGAATCTGCGCCTGCACCAGAAATTGCGGAACCGCAGTGGCAGGATGAAGTGCGCGTGGTTCTCACGCCGGGAGAAGGCACAGAGTTCAAACTTACTATGGAGGAAGGTGCTACAGCCCGGTTCTCCTGGGTATCAGAAGGTGGCCCTGTCAACTTCGATACCCATGGTGATGGAGGTGGTCAGTCAATTTCCTACGAAAAAGGCCGGGGTGTGCCTGAAGACGAGGGCGAGTTGGAAGCAGCCTTTACCGGCAATCACGGCTGGTTCTTCAGAAATCGGAACGACAACGACATCACTCTGGTGCTGCGCACTGGAGGAGACTACGGTCAGTTGAAGAAAATGTTGTGATTAACCATTAGATAAACGTAGCAACATCCAGCCCCGCGTGCTCACGGGGCTGGATGTCTTTTCAGCAGCTAAATGGTGCTTGGGGACTCATCCGCAGGGTTAACTTCCAAGCTTGTACCGAGCGCCGTGGGAGGCTAGGAATGTGGTCGCAATAAGGTGCGTCTGAATGTTCGCTTTGCGACCACGCTGAACATTGAATTTCTTCGCATCGCTCAGTCTGCACACAGCAGACCTGGTCTGTGTTTCCTAACTTCTTCGACCAGTATTCACCCACCGCCGAATCCAATCCAAAGCACCCTCTGACGGGCTTGAATTACACACCCCGCGAACCTCGCCGATCACCCACGTTTTATTCTGATACTCAAGCGATATGGTTAAACGCGCCGGGTGGACCATCCGGTAAATGAAGACTTCCCCGAGGGCGACCGGCACGTCATAGCTGCCGACGCAATGGCGCATGGTTGCCCCTTCTTCCAGAAGCTCCAGCCAGGAACCCAACGGCTCTATACCGTCGATTGGGGCGAGAGGCGGTTTCGGATAGTCGCCGTGCTCCTCAGAAAGCTCCTTCGCCAGGTCTTGGCGCTTCTCTTCGGAGTTTCGGCTGTTTGCCCGGTTAAAGCGTTCAACCAAGCGGTCGTGCTGGGCCTGAAGGGTTTCTCTGGAATGGATTGCTGCAAGGGCCTGTTCGTTACCGCCGGCCATGGCGAGCGAATCCCGAATCATCCGGTATAGCCAGGACAACTCCACTGCCGTGGTGTGTTCATCAACCAGATTCAGCAATCCGGGCCACAACGGTTGCCGAACGCGATTCAGCAAACGAAGGTGGTTCACATGGAGGTGAGGGTGGTGCCGCATCAAGGCTAAGTACTCGGGGTTCTGAAGTGCGGCGCGAATATCTTCCAGCTCCCAGGGTAATAAAGGAGACAAGGCCAGGCGACGGACTAATCGAACGAGGGATCTGCTGCCCGGAAGCCCAACTGCTTTGAGAATCTCGGAACGCTTTCCGGCTAAGAAAGCGTTAAACGATTCGAGCGACCACGACTGTTTTCGTGCATGATCGACCGCCAGGATAAAGAGCAGGGGAGCGTCCTCGGCCAATTCTCGAGCCGCTGCCGAAGCAGCACAGGCCTGTGCGAGCACAAAGTCCATGGCGGGCATCAACGCAGTGATGGCCGATACTGCTTTCGGCAGGGCATCACACAGGCGCCTTCCTTTATCATCTTCCAGCGTAAACAGCGGTAACCCGGGCGGCTCCAGGAACTGGCCCGAGGCAATCTGACCTTCATCGTTATAGCTGGCCCAACGCAGGGGTTGCTCTGAATCCCAACGATGAACCTCAACCCGGATCGGGTAATTGAGTATCTGGCTCAGGTCGTAAACGGTGGTGGTGCTGGTCATACAATTAAGCTCTTCGACGATCTTCAGGCAGGATAATCCAGCGATACGACAGTATGGGTCGCCTGAGCCGTAAAAGTTTGACTACACTGCCTCAGAAAGAACGGCCAAGGATGCAGCTATGCATCGTTGGTTTGCGAGCCGGTAGGCGATGTGTCGATTATCTCCGCTGATAGCTAGCTGGTGTTAACGAACCCACCAGGAAATAAAAAACACCGGCGCAACCACCAGAATCGGAATCTTTAACCACACCGGGAAGGCTTCCCATTCCTCCCAGCCGACTCCGTGGTCATTGAAATAGCTGATGCACAGCATCGACACCACAACCCAGAGCACCACACCCAGCGCAGCGAAAATCAGAATCATCACGCACCTCGCTGGATGTTAAAGACAAACGTCATCGCATTGGCTTTGCTGATGGTCAGCACGTGAATGCTGGCGGCATCTTCGTGCATCTCCAGATTGAGCAACTCCAACACAGAATTCGAATAGCGAAGTTCCTCAAACCATCGGGCATAGAAATGCTGAACGGCTGCGGAAAGATCATCTGACTGGGTGACGAGCTCGCAGCGCAATAGGGCATCGGGGCAATCGGGCTGCTCGCGAATGAATGATTGCTCGCTGAACACCGGGTCGTTGTGGATCAGGGCATTGAAGATGTCGTGCTGGAACCCCAGCATGGTGGAGTCGAAATCGTAGGTCTTTGGGGTAAAACCATGTTCTAGCAGGAGGGAGGCAAAATTGTGTTTATTCAGGGCAGGGCTCCTTGTGTCGTTGGCAGAATTGGCCACCGGCTTTACTTGGGCAGCACAAGAATCTAGCATGACATAGCGTCAGAATGTGTCGCTTAAGCTGTCGACTTCGAGAAAAGACAAGGATCCCGCTATGTCCAACACGGCCGTTCGCTACCTCACCATGCTCCGGATGGTGCCCCGGTACCCAAGATCCATCACCACCACCGAACTGGCGAGCCGCCTGGAAGAGCAGGGCTTTTCGGTGACCATGCGTTCTATCCAGCGGGATCTGGAAAAGCTGAGTGCGGATTTCCCTCTGTTGGTTGATGAAAACTCCCGGCCTTACCGCTGGTCGTTTGACCGCAATGCCACCATGGACATCATACCGGCGCTGGATCTGCCGGCAGCACTCACGTTTGAGCTGGCGAAGGCCTACCTCTCACCAATGCTGCCCCCAAGGGCACTGTCCCACTTAAAGCCCCACTTCGATGAAGCCCACCGCACGTTGTTGCGTGAAAAGAACCCCCTGGGCCAATGGCCAGACCGGGTCAGGGTGATTAATCGGGGGCTGGGAGGTGCGCGCCCGCCTGTTGATGCCGATGTTCTGGAAGCGGTCACCGAAGCCTTGCTCCGGGAATACCAGTGCAAACTCACCTACCAGGCTCGCAGCTGGCCGGAACCGGAAGAGATTGTGGTGCATCCGTTCGGGCTCATCTTCCGAGACCCGAACGTGTACCTGATCGGCACCATTGAAGGCAGGGAAGGGGTTCGTCAGCTGGTGCTGCACAGGGCGACGGCCGGTGAAGTGGTGGAAGAGTTCATCGAGCGCCCGGAAGAATTTGATCTGGATTTATACATCCACTCCGGCGCCATGGGCATTCTGAAATCCGATGAGCCGGTGTATCTGAAGTTACGCTGCGACAAACCGGTGCTGAACCACCTGATCGAATCCCCACTGGGGTTTGATCAGATCACCACCGAGATTGATGACAAGACCTTCGAAATCGCCGTCACCGTGGGCGACACCCAGGACCTGCGCTGGTGGCTTACCGCTCAGGCGGTGCATTGCGATATTCTGGAACCGGCGTGGTTGCGGGATGAGATTGAAGACACGCTCAAGCAGGGGCTGAAACGGACCCGGCAGACCAAGGCTCAATAGACCGGAAAATCCCGGTTTTGGTCATATCCCGCCGCAATGCAAACGCGGCAAGGGCCTCAACCGGGTCCACCGCTTCAAGGTTGCCGAAGTGAATCTGGCGCCAGGTGTCGCGGTTGACCTTCACACTGTACAAGTAGCGATCTTCAACCCGGCCGGTGGCGCGGTTGGTCATCTGGGTGAAACCGGAAAGCACCACGGTCTCGACGGACGGCGCACAGGCAAATCCCTCACCGATCAGCCGAAATCCCATGCCGTGCACGTGGGCCATATAGAGCTTTCGGAGCGCCGTATCCGATAGCTCTTTTACGGAAACCCCGATGCCCCGCTGGTACATCCGCAGCTCGGTTTTCGGGAAATCCTCAATCTCCGGCAAATCCACATCCAGCATCAGCGTTTTACCATCGTCACTCAGCTCAAGCGACAGACTGGTTTCCTGGGGCCAGTCGATGTCCATTAAGTGGTCATCCAGCACCGACTCCATCGCAGACAAGCTGCCTTGCACGGCCCGTTGGTACAGCGTAGCCCGCTGGGTTTCTTTGCGCTGGTGGTGTTCCCGTTCAGATTGCCACTGAACCCGCTGGTGCTGGTACTCCGAGAGCTTTCGCTGGTTGCTCTCCATAATGGCCCTTCGGCGAGCGGGGCAAAACCAGGCTTTCCAGTCCGGCTTGCGAGGCACCGGTCGAACAGGTTCGGGAAGGTCGAAGGGTTCCGGGAGAAATTTGGGGAACTGATCGGGCGCAGGGGTGCCCAGATGAATCGCACCGATTCTCTCCATCATCCGGTTATGAGTATCCACCTGTTCATTGAGAGTATCTTTCAACGCGTCGAGGGCATAGGCCTTGGCTGCCGCCATGGCTTCGCTGCCAAGATCCTGGCCATCTGTGTCCAGGATGGAAATCTCACCCGTTGCCGTATTGAGCTGAACCTGGGCAATTTGCTCGGCGATGGGCGGCAGAGGCGAGCTTTGCGGATGGTCCCCGTTCGCACTGGCTGAAGGCCTGCCCGGCTGGCGGTTCTTGAGCAGTTTTTCCCGGTAGGACAAACCGGTACCAGGCACTCCCACGTTACCGTAAAGCCCGTTTCGTCCCAGCGTGACATTGGCCCCGCGCATACCGGCAGACACACTCACACCACGCTTACCGAGGTTCAACCGAACGCCCGGGAAAATCTTAACGGTTCTACGAAAACGAAACGCCATAGCCTCCAGCCTGTGGACCTGTTCGTGCGCATCCTATCATTTATTGGTGTTGTGTTAAGGACGATAAGTTTTGATCAAAGAGATCAGTTGTTGTCTGGTCATGCCTCCTCCACGGTTTCAACAATCACCGTTTTACCTTTGGCCCGGGCATAATTCAGGGCGGACGCGGTACCCCGGGATTTGCCATCCCAGAAGGCGATCACCAAATCAGCTGTATCAACTATGGTGCGGTTACGAATCGGGCCGGCGCCACGGCCGTATTGTTTCCAGTCGGGTTTGATCACGGTAATAGGTAGCTTATGTTCCCGGGCCAGTTGCTCCGCCAGAGCATCCGCGCCTTTTGCGCCGCCAGAGATGATGTGCGCGGGCAACCAGGGTTGGAGCACACACTCTAGGCGGTCGTAGTCAGTAAAGTGGCGAGAACCAATAACGGCGATTTTGCGCATAGCGAGCTCCACAGGCTGGTAGACAGGACTGAGAGCTTAACGCCCGTAAGCGACATAAACTGACGCAAACGAAATATAAGATGGTGGTAAATGGATCAGGAGACCACCTCTATGCTGCTGTGGAAAGAGCTCATCAACGAAGCACAGGACCCGGGGCCAGACTTGTCAGCCTCGAAGGATGACCTGAAGCTGCTCCAGATCTACCTGTGCCGGCTGTATCTCACTCCCGGGTATGAGAACACACTTAGCTTTTTCGGTGCGGACGACGCGCTGGCATTTCTGGGCGTTAAGGTGCCGGAAGGCGGTGGTTCCGTGTCGGGTACCGGTGTATACCTGAAGGCGATTCGTGACCGCGAAAAAGCCCTGACGGCATCCCTGAAAGGCAAGCCGAATCTGTCTTTCGAGCCGTTGCTGTCGAGCCTCACCAAACTGCTAAAACCCAACCTGGTGGAGATCAAAGTTCTGATCTTCACTCTGTTGTTGCACAAGCATCCACAAGCCAAACAGGTTCTGCGGGAGCTGGAAATCACCGAGCTCAACAACTCCGTAAACGCTTTGGCCAAAGCCATGCGGGAATCCTCACGTATGCTCGCTCGCGCTTTGGACGAAGACGCGATGCTGTGTCAGATTCGACTGCTCGAAGCGCCTAATCGCAACAGTGACATATGGGACCTGGTTGAGGGTGGCCCCTTGCTGGGCCAGCTGGTCATCGCTTCGTCCGAAGCAAACGACGAAGAGGATGAGCAGGACCTCGAGCAGATGTTGTTTCGTCAAATCTGCCCACCGGGGCCTGCTGCGCGGCACAAAATTGGTGATTTCAATGGTGTGCCAGAGCTGCAGTTGATGTTGGACTATCTTCAGAATGCGTTGCGCAGCAAATCCCGAGGCAAAAATATTCTGCTGCATGGCAAGCCCGGCACCGGGAAAACCCAGCTGGCCCGGGCGATGGCCGAAAAGCTCTCAGCCCCTCTGTATGAAGTGCCGACCAAAAGCGACAACACCGGATCAATGACAGGCCGGATACGCCTCGATGCGGCCAAACTGGCCCAGATGTTTCTGGAAGACCGGCTTGGCGCCATCCTCCTGTTTGATGAAATGGAAGATGCCTTCCGTAAATCGGAACAGCTGGCCAAGGGCTGGTTCAACCAATTACTGGAGGAAAACCAGGCACCGGTTATCTGGATCAGCAACAACATTACAGAAATGGATCCGGCTTTTTTACGTCGTTTCGATTTCATTGTTGAAGTGAAAGGCAGTGGAACTGATCAGCAAACCGAACGTATGGAAAGGGAACTCCTTATGTTGCCAGTTTCACCTGACTGGGCATCGAGTGCTGCCAAGCAGCCCTGGATGACACCTGCACTGGCCAAAAACCTGTCAGAGGTGGCGCAGTATCTGCCAGTAAAACAGGTCACCCGAAACCAGAACAGGCTGGAATCACTGATCGAACAGCGCCTGGTGGCGATGGGCGAGAATCGCCCGGTGCAGATTCTGAAAAAGCCTCGTAAAGCCGATTTCCCGGAATTCAGGATTGAGTGGATCAACACCCGCCCAACCCTACGGAACGCAGAGCGACTGGCCCGTGATGAAGGCACCGCGCGCATTTGCTTGTACGGCCCACCGGGCGCAGGGAAGACCGCCTATGCCCAGGAACTGGCCCGGCGCCTGAAAAAGCCGTTCATGCTGCAATCGGGCAGTGACTTATTGGGGATGTTCGTCGGGCAAACAGAGAAGAACATCGCCGCTATGTTCGACAAAGCAGAAAAAACCGGTGCAGTTCTATTGCTGGATGAAGCCGACACCTTCCTTTACACCCGCAGCATGGCCCAGCGTAGCTGGGAAGTGAGCGCGGTGAACGAGTTCATGATTCGGCTTGAGCGGTTTGAAGGTGTCTTCCTGGCCACCACCAACCGCTTCGACAGCTTCGACAAAGCCATCCTGCGCCGATTCCAGCTGAAAGTAGCGTTCAGCTGCCTGACAGCCGAGCAGGTAAAGGCTATTGTCAGTGAATGTGTGGTTGATAAGGATAAGGCGAGCGCGTTAACCCCCGAGCAGCTCAGTCACCTGGACCATCTCACCCCGGGTCTGATCCGAGCTGCGGTGCAGAACCTCCGGCTGCGGGGTTTCAAAGCACGCACTGTGAGGCTGCTGGAGGCGCTGAAAGAAGAGCAGCGCCAGCAGACGGAGGGCGTTGTCAGCCAACCAATCGGATTTGTTCAATCGTAAAAGATCAGGAGCGCCGCATAATGAGCAAAAAACCAAAAACCGGCTTCCCGCAAGATTTGTGGGTAGTGGAGTATATTGACCTGATGAATCCTTCGGACAGTTTCGAAGGGCAAGCGATGCCTCGAGAGGAAGCCGAGGCAAAATACGCGGCGTTGACGGACAACGGTACCCGCAAGACCGCCCAGGACAAAACAAGTATGGGCTACTACCAGCTCAGACAAAAAGCCTGAGGTTCAGTCAGGCTGAAGGCCCTGAGCTGCATGGGCTCAGGGGAAGGGAGGACATTATCCGAGGCGGCGCAACGCTTCTTCCCGTGCTACATCCCAGCTGGAATCGTCGGTAGGCAATCCGTTAGCTCCCAGCGGTGGTACCCCGCGCTCTTTCCGGCGCGCGTTTACCTTCTCGGTATAATCCAAACTCATGGGATTAATACCGCGGCGACGGTCATTAGCGTCTGCGATGGAGTCCATCATGGCATCGTATTCTTCCGGGAAGAGTTCGTAGTGTACATCGTGGACCAGCTTGTTGAGCTCATCCAGCTTTCGGCACTCCTCCTCGGATAAACCCTCGCGTTCTGCGGTGCGTTTCTTGAGCAGTTCTTTATCGGCACGATTCATCGTTTTCTCCCTGTTCAGTTCAACTGCGATCAGTCTAGGCCAGTCGGGCGACACATATTGTCGCAGATGTTCCTTAGAATGAACTTATCAACAAAGGAGGGATGAATGAGCACCCACTACACCCCTGAAAGCATCTCCCGTGCATTGTTCCACACAGATCCTATGCACACGTGCTGCGCAGAGAATGACTGCTTCGATGAGTACGACGCGGTGGCCCGGAGTGTCAGTGAGCATCTACAGAATGGTGAAGCCTTGGAACATGCCTTTGCCCGTGCGCTCGGAGCCTGGTTTTACGATGATGAGGATCTTCCAGTGCAACCCGCTGTGATTAGGCCCGTCATTGAATGGCTTGAGAAAGAGGGACGACACCATGAGTGAACTTAGAACCGACCTGAAAGCCGGATTGAAGGGAAAGTCCCATACCGCCATTCTGAAAGCCATGGGCTACCGAAACCCGACTCCTGCGAACATCAAGCGCCTGGAGAACGTACTGGCCAGTAAACATCTTGGCCTCGAGGGAGGAGGATTTGACCTTAAATACAGTTCGGCAGAGTTTCTGCTGGCACTGAGTAAAGTGGCAGGTCTTAAGGGGCAGGAGGCTCGCCATCGGATCAGCCACCTTGAGCATTCCCTCTCAGAAGAGTGGCATGCATTCAAGCCATATCTCTGGGTAGATACCAACTTCAAACGCACCAGCCAGCCGATCTTCGCCCTAGCCGCGTGTGAGTCATTCCGCCACCTGTTCTTTCCGAAGGGTTTCTGGCGGCTACCACTGGAGCAACAATTGGCCAAAGCGGGTGAAAAGATTCATGAACACATGCGCGAGACCACCGGCACTCTCGGTATCTGGGGCAAGATTGAAGCTTACTGGTTTATCCCGGCGCCAGGCCAAGCCTATGTCCTGTCGACTGAAGGTGACGTGATTGGCGAAAAACACTTTGCAACATGTAAACAATAGTTACGTTTGTTGGAATTCGCTCCAACTTCGCTCAGTATTGCTTATACTCGGAATGCAACGCAGCCTAACTTTTCTGAACTTGGCGGACCGGCTGCGCAGAGAGATATACCAAACAAGGACGAAAGATGTACGACCTGATCGGCGATATTCACGGCCACGCCGCCGAACTCAAAGCCCTCCTCACCAAAATGGATTACCGCGAAATCGACGGCGTGTGGCAGCACCCCGAGCGAAAGGTCATTTTCCTGGGTGACTTTGTAGACCGCGGCCCGGAACAGGTAGAAACCGTCACCATTGCCCGAAACATGGTCGAGAATGGCCAAGCACTGGCGGTGATGGGTAACCACGAATTCAACGCAGTAGCCTGGGCTACGGAAGACCCGCAAAACCCTGGCGAACATCTTCGCCCTCATATTGATAAGAATCTTAAGCAGCACAGAGCCTTTCTGGAGCAAGTAGGTGAGGGGAGCGAACTGCACCACAGTATGATCGAGTGGTTCAAAACTTTGCCGGTGTATCTGGACTTGCCGGAATTTCGAGTAGTACATGCCTGCTGGCACCCGGAGCATCTTGCGGCCATAGCCAAGTACACCGATAAAGAAAACCGGTTACTTCCGACCGCTTGGGAGGCAGCAAGTCGAAAGGGGTCAGAGGCCTATGAAGCGATTGAAACCCTTCTCAAAGGGTTGGAGATTCCGCTTCCTGGCGACCATCACTTCTTCGACAAAGATAAGAATAAGCGAACCAACATCCGCACTGAATGGTGGCGCGAGGGTGAGCTGACCTATCGTGATCTGGCCATGGTGCCGGAAGAGGTAATCGATAGAATTCCGCATGAGCCGGTGGCTTCTCATGTTTTGCCTGGTTACGACGGCGAGAAGCCGCTGTTTGTAGGGCATTACTGGATGTCTGGAGCGCCTGTTCCATTGAGTGCGCACATCGCCTGTTTGGATTACAGTGTTGCAGCTAAAAGCGGCGGCAAGCTATGTGCATATAGATATGGTGGCGAAAACTACCTGACAGCCATTGGGTTCGTCTGCGTTAATTCGCCCGAAGTACCTGAAACCACGTCTGAATTCACACGATCACCAATGGATAGTGCAGAAAGCGAATGAACAGTATCCAGGATTTTTTGACACAGATTTCTACTACCTTCAACACTGGCTCGGCCACAGAACACTCTTACCGGTCGGCGTTTGAAAGCTTGTTCAAGAGACTGGACGATAAGGTTAACGCCTTAAACGAACCCAAGCGCGTAAGTTGCGGTGCTCCAGACTTTATTATCCAGCGGGGCGATCTTGTAGTAGGGCACCTTGAGGCTAAGGACTTAGGTGTGGATATCCGCAATCTAAAAGGCTACAGCCGCGATCAGCAGCGACGGTATCTGGATGCATTGCCTAACCTGATATACAGCAACGGACTAGATTGGGACTTCTATCGTGATGGCAAACTGCTAGAGTCGGTAACTATAGCGACATTGGGAAAAAACATTGAACCAGATGAAAGCCAGTACACTAAGCTTGAATCTTTGCTTGCTGACTTCATTGTTCAACTGCCAATTAGTATCACTCGTCCCAAAGAACTAGCTGAACGCATGGCGGGTAAGGCAAAACTGATCAAATCTGTATTTTACAAAGCCTTGGCCGATGACCTTGAGCAAGACGCAGACACAGAGCTGGCTTTTCAGTTCAAAATTTTTCAGCAGGATCTGATCCACGATATCACCCCGGAAGGCTTTTCAGATATATATGCTGAAACAATTTGCTACGGCATGTTTGCTGCTCGCCTCCATGATGACACATTGGATACGTTCAGCCGTCATGAGGCGTTAGACAAGTTGCCCAAGACGAACCCATTCCTGAGAAGTTTGTTTGGCTACGTGGCTGGTTCTGGGTTAGATGACCGCGTTGCTTGGATCATTGATGATCTAGCTGACATTTTTCGAGCGACCGATGTTGCTGCCATTATGAAGGGTTTTGGTAAGTTGACAGGGCGGTCGGATCCCTTTCTGCATTTCTATGAGACATTTCTAGCTTCGTACAACCCGGACAAACGAAAATCAAGAGGTGTTTGGTATACACCTGAGCCCGTGGTCAATTTCATTGTGCGTGCCGTAGATGAGGTTTTGCAAACAGAGTTTGGGTTATCTGACGGTTTAGCTGACACATCGAAAATCACGGTCGAGTGGGATACCGGTCAGCCTGAACTGACCAAGAAAGGAAGGCCTAAAAAGCATGGAAAGAATGCACGTATTGAGAAAACTGTTCACCGTGTACAGGTGCTTGATCCTGCAACTGGGACAGGTACTTTCTTGGCTGAGGTCGTAAAACAGATAGCTCCACGAGTAAGAGGTGTAGCACCGGGAATGTGGAGCAGCTATGTTGAAAAAGATCTGATGCCGCGTATCCATGGCTTTGAGATACTTATGGCTTCCTATGCTATGTGTCATCTAAAATTGGACATGGTTCTGAGGGAGCTGGGTTACACTCCATCAAGTAACCCACCACGACAGTCTGTTTACTTAACTAACTCACTGGAGGAGGGCGACTCTCCCAACTACGAGCTGCCTTTTGCTAGATGGATTGCTAACGAAGTGCGGCTGGCAAACTCCATTAAGCGAGATACCCCGATTATGTGTGTTATTGGAAATCCACCTTACTCTGGGCATTCAGTTAATAAGGGCGAGTGGATATCGAACCTGTTAAAAGACTATAAGCGAAGTTCAGATTTAAAGCGCCCTGGGCAAGCAAAGTGGTTGTCTGATGATTATGTTAAATTCATAAGGATGTCTTCTTTTCTCATCGAAAAAAATGGAGAAGGTGTTCTAGGATTTATCACTAATCATAGCTATCTGGATAATCCAACTTTTAAGGATATGCGAGAAAACCTTCTTTGCATTTTTGATAAAATATGGATTCTTGATCTACATGGTAATACCAAAAAAATGAGATTGATCCATCTACCGGAAAGGCTGATAAGAATGTTTTTGATATAATGCAAGGGGTTGCAATTATTGTCGCTGTGAAAACAAAGAAATCAAATCGCGAACTTTCTGAAGTAATGCATGGTGAAATCTGGGGGGATAGGGATACCAAGCATGAAGTTTTAAGTCAAGAGAATCTGTTGGGGAACCTTTTCAAAAAGATCGATATAATACCGCCACGTTATGCATTTGTTCCTAACGACTGGTCTTCATTTGAAGGTTATAAGCGAGGCTTCTCGGTTTCAGAACTGTTCTCTCCTTATGGTCGACCGGCTCCTGGTATTGTTACCACTCATGATCAGTTTGCAATTTCGTGGACGCGTGAGGAAGCAGCTAAGAAAGTTCGAACACTTCTAGCCAGCAGTTCGGAAAGTGAAGCAAGGCGCCATTTTCGGTTATGCACACAAAGCCAGTGGGATTACCAAACGGCAAAGGACGAACTAGCACTTCAAAACTGGGAAAGCCAAATAGTCCCGATCGCGTATAGGCCGTTTGATGAACGTTATACCATTTATAACTCACATGTTACTGTGCATCGAAGAGAGCGTGCATCAAAGCACATGTTGGCAGGCTGTAATATTGCACTTTTGACATCTAAATCTCATAGAGATAACAAATTTGCCCATGCATTTATCTCAAAGACAATCGCAGAAGTAATTGGTTTGTCGCCTAGAACCGGATCTAACGCTATGATTTTCCCTCTTTACCTTTATCCGAGTGACGGGGGGCTTCATGGCACTGAGCGCCAGATCAACTTCAATCCAGAGATTTATGATAATTTACAGAAATTAGCGGATCACTTTAAATATGGTGTGCCAGATGAAGTTAATGTTTTTGATTATGTTTATGGCGCATTGTATTGCCCTTCTTATAGAGAAAAATATGCTGAGTTTCTGAGGTCTGATTTTCCAAGAATCCCTTGGCCGTCATCTCCTGATGAGTTTTGGCATGTATCACACAAAGGCGCTGCTCTTCGAGAGCTACACCTTATGGATTCAGAAGTGGTTGGTTTAGCATTATATCCATTCGAAGGGGATGGAGACAACGTAGTCAGTGCTATCGGAAAAAATAGCTACCGTTCTGGCAGAGTTTGGGTTAACAAAAATCAGTATTTCCGTGACGTACCTGAGGCGGCTTGGAATTTTTATATTGGTGGTTATCAGCCAGCTCAAAAGTGGCTTAAAGATAGAAAAGGTCGAGCTTTGAATTATGATGATGTTCGGTATTATCAGAATATTATCAAAGTATTGACTGAAACTGCTCGAATTATGAGTGAAATTGAAATGCACCTTGGATAATTTTCGGGGGGGTAGTCTGTATTGCTCAATCTAAAAAATAGATAAATGGTTAGTTGATAAATAAGAATCCATAATATGATAAGCAGCAAAGGACAATCACTCGAACTTTTCTTCATTGACGGCAAACCAGACGGCATGCTGACCGCAGAAGTGTTCAACTGGACTGGTCATGTACTCATGGCGCCACGTACCCGTTTGGGCGCCGCGCTGAAGAGGCCGGCATCCAGGTTTACCGGCGTGTATCTCTTGATCGGTGAGGATGATGACGGCCCCTTAGCCTACATCGGTGAAGGTGAAGATATTGGTGACAGGATTAAAAGCCACGACACCTCCAAGGATTGGTGGACTTCGGTTGTTCTGATAACTACAGCCGGCAATAACCTCAACAAGGCGCATGCGAAGTATTTGGAGTCCAGATTGGTTGAAGAGGCTCGCCGAGCTGGAAAAATCCGATTGGACAATGGCAATACGCCCCCGCGTTCCTCGCTGAGTGAGGCCGCTCAGGCCAACATGGAAAGTTTTCTGGAATACCTGATGATGGTCCTTCCGGCGCTTCGGATCGACAGCTTTCTAGCGCAAACCAGGCCTCAAACCAATACCAGCTCAAGCACCCAAGCTTCCTCGGATGAACCGGATACGGTTTTTGAACTTAGGACCCCCAAACACAGGATCGAAGCCAAAGCTGTGCTCACGGCTGGGGAGTTTGTGGTGCTGGCAGGCTCCAGGGTAAGCGCCGAGTGGCGTGGCAAGAGCACTCACCACACGGGATACAGTAAGTTACACGGTGAGTTGGTGGCAGCGGGGGTAATACGGCAAGACGGGGAGCTTGCGGTTTTCACCGAGAACTATGCGTTCAAAAGTCCAAGTGCCGCAGCGGCTGTGGTGAACGGCAGACCAACTAATGGCACCACCGAGTGGCGACTGTCAGACGGAAAAACCTACAAGGCTTGGGAAGCTGAAAAGCTGGAACAAGAAGCTGTAGCGTGATTGTTTCTCCAAAGGATTGGCTTAGTTTATGAAGCTCCAGGACCTGCTCACCGAATACGATGATTCCTTATCCGGCGACTCGTTTATCGACCCCCTCGGCCAACTTGTTATCTGGTCGGCTTACGGCCAACAGGTTTTCAGAAACCGCGTAAATTCTGTCTCAAATGACGTCCGAAATTTTACGCTGAACCTGCTCCATCATGGTGTCGTACGTTCGTTGCTTCTCGATGAAGAGGTTCAAGTTTCCGATGCGCTTGCCAGTGAACTTGGACCGAAGGAAAGTCTCCCTTTCGTTCACGCCTGTCTGATACACCTTGAGAACATCTTTACCTATTCAATGGTTAACCGGCCAGAGGACGCGGGTATCGATACGCTTGGTATTTTGGGCGGCAGCAAAGGCCGGGCCGCTTTAGAAGACAAGGATAGCGACGGAAACCCCCAGCTTATTTTCACCGATAAACCTTCCGGCCAACTGCTGGTTCGTCAGCTGGGCCTGGGGGTGAGTGGGCGTTACAAAACACCGTTTGTTGAGATGGGGTTCTTTGATCAGAGCTACAATTATTTTGGTCAGGACGCTTCAATGCGTTGGGCTGAATTCGCTCAGCTTTTGGCTGGGAGCGATGCGCTCAATCACTGCTTCATGGAAGCCAAGAGCCACTTGGTGATGCTTGTTACTGCATCTCAGTCAAAAGCCCAGATACCACCCAAGGTCAACTTTTTTGATGTCTCCCAAGATCTGAAAAATGCCTACCGCACCGCGTTCACTAGTGGTGCCAAAGTGGGTTCGGAAACTCGGGATTTCTGGCTCTCAGTAACCGGACTGGATGAGGGAGCGGCCGGCGCGCTGCTTCGTGTCATGGAAAACCGGCTCACTCAGTTTAAGTCTAGTAATGTCCTGCCTGAGAAGCTGGAACCCCAATCTATTGTTCAAGAGGCTATCCATTCCTTTGAGGGTGGCCTGGATGAACGTCAGAAACTTCTCAACATCCAACTTATTGAGCCATTGCTAGCTGAAGTAGATCTGCTATTTCAGATCGCTCGATATAAGAAGGTTCAGACGGTCGCAGAAATTCGAGGTCACTGGGAACGGCTTTACCGTTCGGACGCTACATTGAAGAGTTGCGCTGAGGCCATCGCTAGCCAGCCCGAAGTTTTAGCGGTTCTTCAGGGCACCGGCCGATATCGCTTGGACAAGATACGTGATCTTGCGCGTTTGAATACCGTGGAAGAGCAGCTGGAGTCCTTGCTTGATTACCATGCTGCAGTGATGAAACAGCGAGGGCAGTTGCGTTGGGTTGAGCTAGCCAGAAACGGGGAAGTCCATAATCATGGTCGAACGACCTCGTTGCCGGTTGCAGCCGACCGCCCGATCGGTTCTTGGGTGAACTCTTACTATCTTCATCAGTTTAATTTTTTGGTGAGCGGGTATTACGGAGGTGGGCAGTGAAACTACTCTCGGCCTTTGGCAAACAGGTTGAACAAGTCGGCACTGTTCAGAGGGTTTGGAGTTATGGTGATTTCTGGTGTATGGAAGCAGGCTGAAGGGGTGGCGTATCCTGTTGGTTGATCACCGCCAAGATCACAACCAACAGAGGAATGATACGCCATGTCCGAGTCTAACCTGCATGCTCTTTCACAACCAGAG
>NZ_JBSXOP010000055.1:0-7248 GCF_056859535.1 Marinobacter sp. L-46 | reverse complement strand
GTGATTAGGCAGGCGCGCGGCGAATCCTCATCAAGGCCAGAGGCGGCAGCGCAGCCTCGTTAACAGGCCGGATATATGGCAGCAACCTGTCCCTCATCAACAACGTCTGAGGCCTTGCAAGCGGGGAGGAGACCATATATGAATTCCTGCGCATCGCCTTTGGTGAAGAGCACTATGAGGAAAACCTCCGCTTTGTCGAGCAGGCGCTGGGCAAGGACATCCGCAAGTACTTCCTGAAGGACTTCTACAACGACCACGTGCGCCGTTACAAGAAACGCCCCATTTACTGGTTGTTCTCCTCACCAAAGGGCTCATTCAACGCGCTGATCTACATGCACCGCTACCAGCCACACACCGTGGGCACGGTGTTGGAGTATCTTCGGGATTTCAAAGACGAGAAGCTGAAAGCCCGAAAAAATCATCTGGAGGCCGTCAGTATCAGCGCCGGGGCCTCCCAGGGTGATAAGACCAAGGCCCTGAAAGAGATCGAGAAGATCAACAACATCCTAGCCGAGTTGGATGACTACGAGCGGGATGTGCTTTATCCCCTGGCTACCGAGCAGGTGGAAATCGATCTCGATGACGGGGTGAAGGCCAACTATCCGAAATTTGGCGACGCATTGAAAAAGATTACCGGGTTAAGCCAATGAGTGATCGTATTAACCAGGCTCTGAGCCGACTGTTCGATAAGCACCGCATCGTGTTTTGGTACGACACCAAACACGAGCTGCGCGGTGACTTCGAGACGGTTTCCATCCCGCACGTGGAGAAACTGGAAATCGCCAACAACGAGTACGGCCTGAAATATCGTGTTCTGCGGGAGTCACCCGACCAGAAGTTTCTTCTGTACAAAGAAGGACCGCAACCAGAGGATCTGGACAACTGGTTGCTGGACGTACAGCTGGCCCACGGCGAGTTCCGGACTGACCAGGTGGCCATCTGGCTATCCGAACTGGAATTGGGCCTGGAGTTTGCCGAGGTGGCCCAGGCTCACGCGGAGTTTTTCCAGGCGATCAAGCGCAAGGAGGCGTTGAAGAAGTTCCTGAAATCGGACGACACTGCCGGCCAGCTGCGCCTGAAGATGCTGGCCGTGTGTGCCGGTAGCGAGCCCCGTATGGACTCGGTGGTGGAAACCCTGCTGCAGCAACTGGCGGAAGAGCGCGATGATGGCATTCGGCTGATTGAGCGTTGCGGTCTGGATAGCTTCCTGTGGGAGCAACTGGCCCGTTTCTACGGCTATGAGGCCAGTGAACCCAGCCTGCGCGACTTTGTGATCGAGCTGTTCAAGTCCTGCTACGCCATGGGTACCGATGGCGAGGTCAAACTGACCGGCGATGCCCTGGTGTTCCTCAAACGCTGGAAAGACAGCCGGCAGTTCGAGCAGGGGTTTGAAACCCTGTCTGCCGAGTGTGCCGGGGTGCTGGGCATTGAGCAGGATCTCGGTAAACGGGACTTCCGGGACCTGGTTGAGCTGGACTACTTCCGGCTAATCGATCAGAAGATTATCAGTGACCTGGTGCGGGCGGTGGTAGGCCGCACGGTCACCAGCGGCGATGTGGCACTGTGGGTGCGGCAGCGGCGCCAGGGACATTGGTACGGGGAGTTCCGCCACCTGTATGAAGCCATTGAGTTTGCGGCCCGTTTTGTCCAGATGCTCGGTGAGGCTCGTCTCACCATGGACAGCCTCTCAGACGGCGTCCAGCGATACAGCCGCTCCTGGTACCAGCTGGATCAGCTCTACCGCAAGTTTACCTATCATGTGCGTATGTCCGGCCAGGCATCGTTGATGGGCGAGCTCAGTGAGCAGGTGGAGAACCTGTATTCCAACAACTACCTGCTCAAGCTGGGCGATGGCTTCCAGGTTCACGTGGATGCCGCGCCGCGCTGGGAGGCCTATCCGGTCGTTCAGCAAAAAGCCTTTTTCGACCACTGGGTTCGCCCGTACCTGCGGAAGGACAAACGGATTTGCGTGATCATTTCCGACGCCATGCGCTATGAGATTGGTGATGAACTGCTGGGCCTTATCCGGCAGGAAGATCGCTACAGCGCGGAGCTCGAACCGGCTCTCTCGAACCTTCCCAGCTATACGCAGCTCGGTATGGCGGCGCTGCTGCCCAACAAGTCCTTGGCGATCGCCGACAACGATACCGGCACGGTACTGGTGGATGGCCAAAGCTCACAGGGCACGGTCAACCGTACCAAAATCCTGCAGGCCGCCCTGGATGGGCGGGGCCAGGCCGTTAAGGCGGAGGATTTTATGCAGCTCAACCGGGACGACAGCCGGGAGCTGCTCAAGGGTAATGATGTGCTGTACATCTACCACAACCGCATCGATCACACCGGCGACAAGATGCATTCAGAGGGGCAGGCCTTTGAAGCCGCAGAACAAACCCTGGGTGACCTCATTCGTCTGATCAAGAAGCTCACGGCGGCCAACGCCAATAACCTGCTGATCACCGCTGACCACGGCTTTATTTACCAGAACCGTGAGCTGGATGAGAGTGATTTCCTGGGCGATGCCGTTTCTGGCGATGATATTCGCTACCGGGACCGTCGGTTCGTGCTGGGTAAGGGGCTGTCCGCCTCTCCGGCGTTCCATCACTTCTCGTCCGAGCAGCTTGGGCTGGATGGCGATATGGAAGTGCAGATTCCCAAGTCCATCAACCGGCTGCGCCTCAAAGGCTCTGGCAGCCGCTTTGTGCACGGCGGCGCATCCCTTCAGGAGGTTGTGATTCCGGTCCTGAAGGTTAACAAGAAGCGCCAGAGTGATGTCAGCGCCGTTGAGGTGGACATCCTGCGTGGGGCCAGTTCGGTGATCACTTCCGGCCAACTAGCCGTCACCTTGTATCAGTCCGGACCGGTTACCGAGAAAGTACAGCCTCGCCACCTGCGGGCCGGGATTTATACCCAGTCAGGGGAGCTGATCTCGGACAGTCACGAACTGTCGTTTGACCTGACCTCGGAGAATCCCCGCGAGCGGGAGCTTCAGGTGCGCTTCGTGCTGAGCCGCAAGGCGGATGAGGCTAATGGCCAGGAAGTCTTCCTGCGTTTGGAAGAGCAGCACGCAGGCACTTCGCACTACAAGGAATACAAATCGCTCAGGTATTTGATGCGCCGCTCGTTTACCAGCGATTTTGATTTTTAGATTCAGGGATTACGAGGGTTAGTACATGAGTGCGCTGCTGGAAGCGGTTAGAGAAGGGCGGTTGGCTGAGGTTAAAGCTGCTTTGGCCGAAGACGACTCGATTGAGAGTGGAGTGCTTAGTGCCACAGCTTTCACCTTGGCACTGGAGTCGGGCTTCAAGAATGTTGCGATGGAACTGCTTTCGGATTCACGATTTGATCCGAACGCGGCTGATACTGAACCGCTGCGGCTTGCCATTCGGCTTGGCTACCTCGATATCGCCTCCATTCTTCTGGAAAAAGGGGCTAATCCGAATTTCCGATGTGAGGAGTCCAGCAGTGCTTTGCTGTTGGCACTTGAGTACGAGTATTTTGAGCTTGCCCAGGAGATGGTCGCCAAGGGCGCTGAGGTAAATATCCGCAACTCGAGAGGGTGGACGCCACTCATCTGGGCGGCCATCAAAGGCTACCGCCGTATCGTGGAGTTTTTGCTGGAGAATGGAGCGGATATCCACATCTGCAATAACGATGGCTGGAACGCGCTGACCGGGGCTTATTTCAAACAGCGCACTGACATCGTGGAATTGTTGATCGAGCGCGGAGCCCACTTTGGCAGGAAGTACAGTGAAGCAGCGCTGCTATCGGCCTATGAGCAAGGCTACGATGACACAGTCCGAAAGCTTGTCAGTGATGGCTGTAACGTCAACATCATGGATTCAGATGGGACGCCGCTTCTTATTCTGGCTATACGTCGGGGCGATTTAGAGGCAGTGAAGCTTTTCCTGGAGCACGGTGCGGATGCCAATTGCCGGTCTCCTAACGGTAATCCAGCCCTGAGTGTGGCCTTGGATGTGCGTGCAGGGATTGCTGAGCTTCTCATAGAGCATGGCGCTTCCCCCAATATCCCGAATCAAAATGGCTGGTGGCCACTACACACTGCTGCAGACCGGGGAAATGCACAACTTTGTAAGCTTCTGATAGACAGAGGTGCAAACCTGGACCAGAGAATCAACGGCGCTAGGACACCATTGATTCTTGCCGCCGGGGAAGGGCACCTGAAAGTGGTTGAGTTGCTGATTGAAAGCGGGGCCAACCTTAACCTAAAGAATCACAAAGATTTTACTGCTTATAAGCTTGCTGATCTATTCAAACATAATTCAGTGCGGAGTCTTCTGGCTAATGCGGGTTGTGTAACGACATGATCGAGCCTACCGAGGTCTTCGAAGCGGTTAGACGCGGATACAACGAGTTTGAATCCGCATCGAATTCTGAGATTCTGGATTACTTCTCCTCTATTGATGGCGATGCGGTGGCCGGGCACGCCAGCCATATCAAAGGCATTTTGTTTGAACAGGAATACGTAGATCTGTTGTCAGCCCAAGGGGTAGAGGCTCAGATATTTGAGGCGACAAACCATCCGGTAACGGATGTGGCCATTATGGACGGCGATAACATCGTGCAGGAGATTCAGCTCAAGGCTACAGATAGCAGTAGCTACATTAGCGCGGCTATCGAGGAGAACCCGGATGTCGGGATTGTGGCGACCTCAGAAGTGGCCGCAAGCTTTGATGGTGATATGGTGATCGATTCGGGAATTGAGGATGCAGCTCTGGAGCAGGCGGTCAGCGAAACTGTTCTGGATGAGGCAGTTAATCCCCTGAGCCCATTGTCAGTGATCGGTTGGATGTTCGGCCTGCCTTTTTAATTCTGTAACAAACAAGGAAATGAAAGTGAGCGTACTGGACGACAAAATTAATCAGCACTTCCCGGGTCTTGTGGTCCGCAAGGATCTGGTGAAAACGGTCAAGGGCAACGCGATTGTGCCATCGTATGTGCTGGAGTATTTGCTCGGTCAGTATTGCGCCACTAATGATGAAGCCACGATTCAGACCGGCATAGAAACCGTAAAGGAGATCCTGGCCAAGCATTACGTCCATAGGAATGAATCTGGACTGGTGCGCTCGAACATCAAGGAAAAAGGTCGTTACAAGGTCATCGATAAAATCAGCGTGGCCTTGAACGAGAAAACAGACGCTTATGAGGCCCAGTTTTCCAACCTGGGTATCAAGAAGGTATTGGTCGATTCCGCAACGGTAAAAGCGCACCCAAAGCTGTTGGTGAGTGGCGTTTGGTGCATTGCGGACATCGAATACGAATTCGCAGAAGACAAGAATGTCAGTCCCTGGATTCTCTCTACCCTCAAACCCATCCAGCTGTCCCATTTTGACTATGACGCTTACGTTGCGGCACGCCAACAGTTCAGTACCGATGAGTGGATTGACCTGTTAATACAAAGCATCGGCTTCAATCCAGACATGTTTGGTCGGCGCAGCAAGCTGACCCAATTGGTTCGACTGATTCCGTTCTGTGAGCGCAATTACAACCTGATCGAACTTGGCCCCAAGGGTACCGGTAAATCCCACGTGTACTCGGAGTTTTCACCTCACGGGATTTTGGTGTCCGGCGGTGAGGTGACAGTACCAAAGCTCTTTGTGAATAACTCCAGCGGCAAGATAGGGCTTGTGGGCTATTGGGACTGTGTGGCCTTTGACGAGTTCGCAGGCAAGCAGAAGCGAGTCGACAAAGCCCTGGTCGACATCATGAAGAACTACATGGCGAACAAGTCCTTCTCGCGGGGCGTAGAGACCTTGAGTGCTGAGGCTTCCATGGTGTTTGTCGGGAATACACGGCACACCGTTCCGTACATGCTGAAGCATTCAGACTTGTTCGATGAATTGCCGGAGAAGTTCTACGACTCGGCGTTCCTGGACCGGATCCATTTCTATATCCCCGGGTGGGAGGTCGATATTATCCGAGGCGAGATGTTCTCCGACGGATATGGCTTCGTGGTGGACTACCTGGCAGAGATCCTGCGCTCGATGCGGAACTACGACTACTCTGACCAGTATCGTGATCACTTCACCCTTTCTTCAGATATCTCGACTCGTGACCGGGACGGTATTAACAAGACATTCTCCGGGTTGATGAAAATCCTGTTCCCACAGGGTGGAGCGACCAAGGATGAGATCGAAGAGCTACTGCGCTTTTCCATCGAAGGTCGGAAGCGGGTTAAAGACCAGCTTCAGCGGATTGATACCACCTACGGAGAAGTTCGTTTTTCTTACCGGGACGAGAGCGGTAAAGAAGTTCTGGTGACCACGCTGGAAGAGGAAGAATATCCGAGCTATTACCATCGGACGGTGGCATCGGACGAGAGTGGCGACAACACGCATCAGGCTTCTGATGCCCCAAAAGCAAAGCCCAGTGAGGCTCAGCCGGCAGACCAAGTGTCCGAATCGGGGCCTGAAGAAAAGCACCTGACCTTTCAGGAGAATCAGAAGGGCATCTCATTCGACGACTTGTTCGGCCTTTACCTGAGGGGAGCCAGCAAGATCACCGTTACAGACCCCTACATCCGGCTTTTCTACCAGATCCGCAACTTCATGGAATTTCTCGAAGCGGTTGTGAAGAACAAGTCTCAAGAGGATGAGGTGACTGTTCACCTCATCACCGTTCGAGATGAGTTCAAGGGTGACCTGCAAGACGAGAGCTTTGAAAAGATCCAGGAATCCGCTCGCACCGTGGGCATCGATTTCACCTGGGAGTTTGACGAAAGTGGCACCATTCACGCCCGCCATATCGTCACGGACCACGGTTGGAAGATATCTCTGGACAGGGGACTGGATATCTTTCAGCACTATGAGATGAATGAGGCCTTTGCATTTGCTAATCGGTTGCAGGAGTTTCGGTCTAGCAAGGCTTTTGAGGTGACGTTTATTAAATACAAACCTACGGAAGTTGAGTGAAAGTAATACGAGGGGGCGCTCTGGGCAGTCGTTCCCAGGAACTCGATTATTTGCCTTAGAACAACGCCCGATCTCCATTAAAAAAGGAGTGCATCTGAAACATGCGAACCCTCGCCGACATCGAGGCACTGCTGCCGGAGCTTGACCACTGCATCGCAGATGAGCTGGAAAGCCAGGACCTAGTGTTCCGTCTGGTTAATTCCTAAGCGAAAATGTGCTACAATTCGAGCTATTGTTCACGAGCTCGGAGACTCTGTTTTGGCCCGGAAACCAGCACCCTTTAATCTTACGGTAAACGATCAACTGGAGCTGGAAAGCT
>NZ_JBSXOP010000054.1:0-3722 GCF_056859535.1 Marinobacter sp. L-46 | reverse complement strand
ATCAAAGACTATCTGAAGACTTACAACGAAGACCCGAAGCCCTTTGAATGGCATAAATCTGCCGACCAGATTATTGAGTCAATCGCCAGATTATCAGACAAGCTCAATAAGTAAGCGGACTTTTGTTAAGGGACACTAGTGTCCCGTCTGACTAATTCCTTAATCTACTGCTTGCCTCTGAGGACTCTGACCAAGGCGACAGTCTGCAGGTGTGGTGGTTCCACATCAAGGACTGGCAACACAGGCTCAGAGTCCTCAGAGGCAAGCCCTTCGGGAGCATCTGAAAAGCCGAATAGTGTCGTTCTGCTGTCTCGATTTGGAACCACCAAATTTTCACCAGCACGCCTAACTCTTCGGCTTTGCAGATGCTCAGTAGGTTAAGGAATTAGTCAGACGGGACACTAGGGTACAATGGCGGTTTTGACTGCCGAGAGAGCCAGCAATGACCCCGGAACACCTGAACCAGCACCTGCGCAAGACCCTGAGCCGTGGCCGTGTGGCCGCATCGGCACCGGCAGGTTGCCCGGACCTCCCCTTGTACCTGTTTGATCCCTCGGTACTGGAAGGTCCCCTGAGCCATGATGAAGCCCAGGCCGTGGTAGCAGAGCCGGCGTACTGGTCATTCTGCTGGGCCAGCGGCCAGGTGCTGGCCAGCTGGATTTTGCAGCATCCGGAGCTGGTGGCCGGCAAAGCGGTACTGGATTTCGGCTCAGGCTCCGGCGTGGTTGCCGTGGCTGCGGCGCGGGCGGGTGCGGCCCGTGCCATTGCCTGCGATATCGATCCGGCAGCGCTGGATGCTGCCGCAGCCAATGCCCGGCTTAACGGTGTGCAGGTGGAGCTTTGTGACGACTGGGCGGCGCGGCCGGAATCCCTGGACCTGGTCACCGCGGCCGATGTGCTTTATGACCCTGACAACCGGCCGTTGCTGGAGGCGTTCCGGGCGGCAGCAAGCCGGGTTTTGCTGGCAGATTCGCGGGTTCGGGATCTCGGTAACCCGGCTTATCAGCTGCAAACGGTGATTGAAGCCAGGACCTGGCCAGACCTGAACGAATTCGAGGAGTTCAACAGGGTGCGTATCTACCTGGCGGAAGGTGCAGGCTGAGAATTTTCTACGGCAGAAAAAACGGGTATCCGGAATTTCTGGTTGATAAAATGCCAAAGATGTAAAGAAGAAAATCTTTCTCAGCGGATTATCTGATTGATCCTCTTCAGCCTACTCTACTGCCAATTTTCTGTTTCCACCTTCGCCTGAGTCTTCATAGCGATGCTGACTAGGGAGGACAGCGAGAGCTGGGCAAGCGTCAAAGCGGTTCTGGTTCATGCGCAATCCGGACACCTGCACAACATTCCTCTTGTAAGAAACCGATCAAATTCTCTAGGTGCCCATACTCGGGTATACAGACAATCGTGCGGCTATGTTTCTCCTGCCGGATCAGCCCTACCTTGGCCATGCGCGCAAGGTGATGTGATAGCGTCGAAGCAGGAATACCCAGCCCCTTCTGGATATCTCCGACCGAAGCCCCATCATGGCCAGCTTTGACCAGAAAGCGGAACACGGACAGTCGGTGACTATTCCCTAGCTCAGCTAAGCTGGCTGCAACCTTTTCGTGATCCATAGCACGCCCCAATAATTCGATGTTTCTAGAATTATAGTTGACAGGTCGGATAAACGCAAGTAGGCTGCGTACATCATTTCGACAATACTAGAAATATAGGAGTAATATTGAATGTCATCTCAACTCCAAGACGCTCTAGGCATGTTCGCCTTTCTCGCTATCGAGCTATCGGTTATATTCATTGGCATTAGCTTGCTGGTCGGAGTTCTTCAACGTCACATCCCACCATCCAAGGTGGAAGCGTTACTGACTTCCAGTGGGAAGCGAGGCTATTTTCTTGCTGCTGGTTTAGGAGCTATAACGCCCTTCTGTAGTTGCTCGACTATCCCCATGTTGAAAGGGTTGATTCGGGCACGGGCCGGTTTTGGGCCGATGATGGTGTTTCTTTTCTCATCTCCGTTGCTGAATCCTATCGTCGTCGGCCTGCTGGTTGCCACGTTTGGATGGACACTTACTGCTATCTATGTGCTCGCCGCTTTGGTGGTCGCGGTAGGTGCCGGATGGCTGCTTCACACGCTTGGCTTCGAGCGTTATGTGCGCCGGACGGCGACACAAGAGAGCAGTGGATGTAGTTCATCAGCAAGCCCGTGCAGTGCTACATCGACCGCATCGAGTTGCGGCACCAACAGCTGCGACACCACTCCGAAGACGGCTTCTTGCGGGGCTGATAGGAAGACAACAGTCTCTACGTCTAGCGAATGCTGTGACAGTCAACCCACTGTCACGGTTAAGAAAGAAGGGAAGTACAGTGGTGTGTGGCGGGAAGCTTGGTCGGACTTTATCGATGTGTTGCCTTACCTGCTCATCGGTATTGCGATTGGCAGCGTGGTCTATGGTTTCATGCCCACTGACTTATTGGAGCAGTATGCAGGCCCAGATAATCCCTTTGCCATTCCAGTTGCCGCTGTCATCGGCGTGCCGTTGTATATTCGCGCTGAAGCCGTCATACCTCTGGCAGCGGCTCTGATGGCCAACGGCGTGGGTGCCGGGACGGTGCTAGCGTTGATCATCGGCAGTGCCGGAGCCAGCCTGACTGAGCTCATTCTGTTGCGCTCTTTGTTCACGCTGAAGCTTTTAGCGGCGTTTTTAGCAGTCATTTTTGCTATGGCGATGATTGCCGGTTACGCCACCTACCTGTTTTTCTGATCAAGGCGGGAGATGATTAATTCGTTAAGCCTTCCTGGGTACCAGTTGGTGGATTCTGATGAGCAGAATGAAGACATACATTTTCGGCTTGAAGCACCTACACCAGTAGCCTGCGAGGGGTGCGGCGTGCAGGGTGAGTTCGTGCGGTTCGGCAAGCGTGATGTTCCCTATCGTGACCTGCCCATCCACGGCAAGCGGGTCACCCTCTGGGTAGTTCGTCGCCGGTACACCTGCCGGGCCTGCAAGACCACCTTCAGGCCCCAGCTACCGGAGATGGTGGACGGCTTCCGCATGACGCTGCGGTTGCATGAGTACGTGGAGAAGGAAGCCTTCAATCACCCCTACGCCTACGTGGCTGATACCACGGGCCTGGACGAGAAGACGGTACGCGACATTTTCAACGCCCGCGCCGAATTCCTGGGGCGCTGGCACCGCTTCGAGACGCCCCGCATCCTGGGCATTGACGAGCTATACCTGAACAAGCGCTACCGCTGCATTCTGACCAACATTGAGGAGCGAACCCTGCTCGACCTGCTGGCCACCCGCCGCCAGGACGTGGTGACCAACTACCTGATGAAGCTGAAAGACCGGCAGAAGGTCGAGATCGTCAGCATGGACATGTGGAACCCCTACCGGGCAGCGGTCAAGGCTGTGCTGCCCCAGGCCCGTATCGTGGTCGATAAGTTCCATGTGGTGCGCATGGCCAACGATGCCCTAGAGAGAGTGCGCAAGGGCCTCAGAAAGGAGCTGAAACCGTCCCAGAGCCGGACTCTCAAGGGAGACCGGAAAATCCTGCTGAAACGCGCTCACGAAGTCTCAGACCGGGAGCGCCTCATCATGGAGACCTGGACAGGCGCGTTCCCGCAACTGCTGGCCGCCTACGAGCACAAGGAGCGCTTCTACGGCATCTGGGACGCCACCACACGGCTCCAGGCAGAAGCCGCCCTGGACGAGTGGATA